>JAFYIW010000029.1 GCA_017538465.1 Victivallales bacterium | reverse complement strand
CCTCTAACCTCTAACCTCCAACCTCCAACCTCGAATTTCCATTCCGTGCTCTGGCTTTTCTGTGACATCAATGAAGTCCTCGCCTTCAGTCAAGATGGCGTGGACTGGCATACGGATTGGTGGAAAATCCTCATCATCGCCTTCGCGGTGCTCCTGTATGTCGTTTTGCTGGTAAAGTTTTCCTTGTACATTCTACGCCTTGTTGGTGTCCTCGTCTGTGTCATCATCGGCGGAATTGGCGCATGGACCGCAAAAGCATTGCTCACAAGCTACTTTGCAGAATGGTTTTCTGCCGCATTGAAACCCTATGCGGCGGTCTTGAGCGGATTGCTCGGGTTCATGCTTTGCTTCGGCGTCTCCGCTTTTGTCTTGACCATGATTCGTAAGGCAGCCCGTCCACAGCCCGAACCAAGGAAAGAAGACAAATGAAAGGGCTGGTCGCCGCCGAGCCTTTTACTCTTGTCGTCAGGAATTCTCGTTTTCTGGCCGAACTTCTGACGGCAGACACCCATGAAGCCGCGCGTGCCTTGCTGGGCGCACAACGGGCAAAATACGCCGACGCCTCCCACGTCGTCCATGCCATGGTGATTGGCCCAAGTGGCGGAATCCTGGGATGCTCTGACGACGGGGAGCCCGCGGGCACCGCCGGCAGACCCGTCCTGGAGGTGCTCAAGGGCTCTGGCATCACCAATGTGCTCTTGACGGTCACGCGGTGGTTCGGCGGCACCAAGCTGGGCACTGGAGGGCTGGTGAAGGCGTATGGCGATGCGGCAAAAGGCGTATTGGCGACTGTCGCCACCCGTGAAATCGTCGCCATGGCGCACCTTTCCTTCACCCTTCCCTATTCCCTGCTTGAACCCGGGAGACGGCTGCTGCGAGAATATTCCTTTGCCATTCGGCAGGAGAATTATACTTCCGCAGGGGATTCCCTCCAGGGCGAACTTCCCAGTGGCCGCGCGGACGAAGTCATTCGCCGTCTGGCCGACCTCTCGCGCGGGCAAATCTCGGTCGAACGGATCGTTGAATGAGACCCGGCGAGATTTCCTGGGAAAATATCCTTGGAATACTGGCAGAAAACCAATGACCGATTACTGTACGGGAAATGCTATTTACCTTACTTCCCCTCGAGCTTTCCTTCCGCCATGCCTTCCAAGATTGTTGACAGCGCCGTCTTCAGCAAGCTCATCTTTGAGCGTTCGCTGGTGCTCGTGTCAACGGCGGACCGCATGGTGAGCTCCGGCGCCGAGAGTTTCCAGATAACCCGCCCGCTATTGGGGGTGCTGCTCCAGGAGTCCACGCAGCTGGAGGAACTGCTGGACGCATACGGTGCGCGCATCAATCAGCAGTGGCACACCTTTCGTCTCCACGTGGCCACCATCAAGAATTTCAGTTCCGCCGGCTACGAGCTGCTTCATCTGCGCAGCACCTTGCAGAACTACGACTTCCAGGGGGAGCATCCGCATTTCCGGGAGGCCACGGAGGACGCCATCGACTTTGTCGCATCCTATATTTTCTGCGCGTTGCACGGGCTTCTGGAAGACACCAAGGCCTTTGACTGGGGGCCGCCGGAGGCTCTTCACGGATACGACTTCTCGGAAAATCTGCCTGCCGGGCGTCTTCCCAAGAACCGCAAAGTCACCGGCAACACCACTGCGCAGCAGCTAGTCACCAGCCTCGCCACGAATTTCCTCAACAACACGGAGGACGCCAAATTCCTTGACACGGCGGACAAATGCCGCGCCCCGGACTGGAAAGGTCTGAACTTCGACCTCCTGACCGAGACCACCTTCCTGATCCTGGAGGGCAAATTCCACACCATGCAGTCGCTCTACGACACCTATATCTCGTTCAGCGACATCGAGGGGAATGACACCTCGCTACGGGGGCTGCGAGGGCACATCAGCGTGGTTTTGCATCTGTTGAAAATCGCGACTATCTTCATCCACTTCTACGAGCGCCATCTGAAGATTCAGCGCCAGGAACTTTTCTGCCATGACCACTGTGTCCTGGGGGGCAATTGGTACATGGAGGTTCTCACCCACTATCTCTGCCACTATGCGTATGAATTCCTAGTCAGCGCGCGCGGCCTGTGCCAGTTGATGCTCCAGAAATACGCGATTATTGAAACCCGGGAAGTGCCCGCGCCGCTCTACTTTGGCTTCCATGTGCGCCCTTCCACCTTGGTCGCCGCCATCGTGCGTCACTATGGGGGAAAAGTCACGCTTATCCTTGATCGTGAATACGACGCCAGCGCGCCGATGAACCTCTTCCTGGTCAACGAATGGGTTAACCAACTCAAGCGCCAGCATGTGGGCGAGGAACTTCACAAGATGGACTCCCTGCTTTTGGAGATGCAGACCCAGTTGGACCACAATCAGCTTACAAAGGTGTCTGCCGTGCGCAACGTCATTCGGGCGCTGGCGCAGCGCAACGTCATCAACGTGCTCAAGTATCCGCTGAACGTCGAGCCAATCATCAACAGCTCCAGCGCCCCGAACCTCTTGGAGTTGATGCAGTCGGTCGTGGCCACTCTGCTGGCGCAGCGTGAAATCAACATCCTCTATCCCATCAAGGTCAAATTCCGCGGTGACGCGCGGGTTCTGCAGGATATTGAATTGCTTGCCGCCAATGGCTATGGCGAGAATGAAACAGGCTCCAACATCCCGTTGCCTCCCGAATTGACCTATCTCACTTATTCGCGCGTGTAGGGATACTCCTTTAGAAAAGCATATAGGCCGCCCTCGCAGAAAACGGACCACTGGAACGGTTGGGAGGGGAATCGCTGTAACGCAAATGGCATGCCAACAGACCAGGCTGGCATGTCTCCCGTCCCAGTGGCCCGAAAAGGTTGTCGTCAAAACGCGGGCTGTTCGAATGCCCGTATCTGTCAGACAGCGAGGCAGAGGATTCTAACATACTTATTTCGGTTTTGCGAGAAAGGCCTTTCGCATATCTTCAAAAGCATTATGGATTGCCCTTTCGATGGTGCATTCAAGCGAAGTCTCCAGCTTTGGGGACCAGAGCGGAGCCAAAGGCATCGCCGATGATGGCGCCAGACGCAAAGAGGAATTCTGCTTGCGGGCATACTCCGGATCAGACAACGCCCGCAAAGAGGCGTCATAGCCACCCCGCAGGAATTTGGCCACGCGGGCAATGTGACGGGGATGACAGCTGGCGGTGATTCCAGCCTCCCATTTCCTCACCGTGGACCAATGGATTTCCAGAAAGTCTCCAAGTTGCTGCAGTGATACGCCAAGTGACTGGCGTTTTGTCTTCAGCGCCTGGCGGGTCCTCGCGTCGAAAGTGCCGTCAAAAGCAAAGGGTAAGTGCGGACTCGTGACCATGTTCATGATTCATTCCTTCTCAGTTTTAACTCAAGATGAGGTGCGCAGACTCCCCTCGCATGGCATTGGAAACCAATGCAAATTTATCTCATGATTCGTTGGGCGCAAATCCATTCTTCATCTTTCCACCAAAATCCAATAAACTCTCATCGCCGCGTTGGCGTGACTGTCACCCGCCTTTTTAGCCTATAAATTCCTGAAGACACTGCCTGCCAGATCGCCACCTTTGAAAACCTGGCTCCTGTCTTTGGCGCATGGGCTACAGCCAAGTGGGAATCGGGGATTTTCCTCTAGGCTGGTCGGCCAACCTGAATTCCAGCGAGCCGCCCCTTTCGACCTCCGCCACGGGAAGCCAAGGCTCGTGGAAAGACCGTCCGTTGAAACGATATTCTGTGGGATAGATGGCCGTCGGGCTCTCCCGCGTGACATGGATATGCAGAGTCCCTTGATTCAGAATGATATCGGCGTATGACACCGCCGGGGAGCCCAGCAGATAATACGGTGTCCCCGTAAGTGGATAAAGTCCCAGACAACTCCATACATACCAGGAGCTCAAGGCGCCGGAATCCACATTGCCGGGTGCGCCGCCCTCGCCATCGGTGAACTGGAATCTCCGAATCAAATGATTGAGTTCCGCGAATCGGTCCACGCGCCCGCACCACAGGTAGGCGGCTGGCGCCTCCATGTCGGACTCGTTGTTCAGGGCCTCGAAATATCCCTCGCGCGTCGGACGAGGCTCGGAAAGCGGGGGACAGTCCTGTCCAAAGGCGAAGAAATCATCCAGCATCGAGGCGAAGCGCCTTACGCCACCTGCCAATTCGATGCGCTCCCGCATGGCGACATGTGCCCGGAAGGAGTAGTTCCGGTGATTGCCCTCATAATAGACGGCGTCCTTGACCAGATAGCCCGTTTTCAAGTCATAGGCCTGACGCCAAAGGCCGCTCTTTTGTTGCAAGACTTGGACGTATTCGTCGTCCCCACAGAGTTGCGCGACAATAGAGGCGGCATGATATGCGCCTGAAATATCCAGAATATGCGTGGGGGATTTTCCATGAAAATCCGCATGTTTCAATTCTGCCATGAGCGCACGTTTCACTCGTGGATAGTCCGCTATGGCGAGAATGCCGCGAGCAAAGCCGTCACAGAGCGTATAGACTGCCAGCGCCGACGCCTGGTTGGACTCATGGTCCAAGTTTTCATTCATGGAATAGAGGACAGGAAAGAAACCAAACCGTTCTATGGTAGCGAGCATGGACTCCAGCACCGAACGCGGAGGCTCTGACGCGATTGAAAGCACCAGAGGAAGTTGCGTGCGATACATGTCCCACATCGTGACAAAATCGATGTAACCCCCGTCATGCCGGGCAGGTTTGACCAATGAATGATAGAGACAACTGTAGAAGCGCGAACCCAAGGCGGTTTCGGGAAACTCTGCGCGAATGCGCCCAAGTTGGCAAGACCATGCCTCCTCCGCCTGTATATGAATATTATTAAATCCTTTATCATAAGCATATTGTGCATTATTTTTCGCCTTTTCTGCGCCAATCAGCGAAAAGCCGATTGCGAGTTCCGCATCCGCAGTCGCAAAATCGAATTCGATGACACAGTTGTACATGGCGCTTTTGGAAACCACCCCCTTTGCCAGGATGGAGAACCACAATTGGACCCCATTGGCAATCAAAGCCCCCTGCCAACGATTCGGCCCATCGCAAGCGGCAGTATTCCATTCGATTTGCTCGTGGTAGCGTTTGCCCATTGTGAGGCGCAACCCAATGGCATTGAGATCAATCGCGAGATGTCCACGCCCTTCATGAAAATGATAGCGATGCATTGCCGCGAATGGCGTTGCAGTCAATTCAAAATCCACGCCATAGTCCAAAAGCGTCGCGGCATAATATCCTGGGCGGGCGGTTTCCGAGACGAGGTCGGAGATGTGGCCGAGATTGGCGGACGGCGAACTCGGCGTGCACAAGAGATAGTTATAGAAATGCCCCACATAGCCCGTTCCCGACATGTGAAAGTGCGTGACCCCCCAGGCTGCCTTGCGGTCAAAGACCTGCGGCGCGGGGCCATTGCCCGAACAGCCATTCTTCCCGTACCCCGTAGGGTAGGCCCCGGAATATGGACACGCAGACACCCAGCCAAATGGCAATTGCGCGCCGGGATGCGTGTTGCCGGTCTGTGCCTTGAGCCAATTCCAGCCACGGACTGGTCCTTCGGGCTGAAGTGACTGTGTGGCGCCATTCCCCCAAAAGGGGTCCGCAAGGGAGCAAGCTGTGGTCAACATGATGCAAGAATTCTGAACCGGAAGGAAAAATTGTCAATGCAGGTTTCTGCCATGACTTTGGCGGAATGACATAATGTAGAACCAAATCGATGGATTGACAGAATGCCGGGGGTTCTTTTGAGAACGCTGGCCGGAACCGCAGCACACAACGTGCCTGGCCATTTGCAGGAACAACCGGTCTTGTGCCCCGCATGGGGGATCGCCATCGCGCGACCGGAACGTGGTTGTTTTGCAAGGACCTCCTCACGAAATTTGAATTATGGGTTACATTACTTCGTTTTCGCATTTCGCATTTTCTATCCCTTTTTCCCAAACAACGGCTTATGCTTTCTGATTGGCGCAGCAAAAGTGGCCGCCTGAAAATCGGGCTGGCCTCGGACCACGGTGGTTTTGACAAGAAGAACCAGCTCTGTGAACTGGTGAAAACGCTTGGCTACGAGCCAGTGGACTTCGGACCCTTTTCCCTGGATCCCGCCGACGACTATCCTGATTTCGCCAATCCGCTCTGCCAGAATTTGATGCGCGGCAATCTTGACTGCGGCATCCTGATTTGCCGCAGCGGCATCGGCATGTCCATCATCGCCAACCGCTTCCATGGACTGCGGGCGGCGCTGTGCGAGACCGTCAAGAAGGCGAAAAGCAGCCGCGAGCACAACGACAGCAACATCCTGGTCACCGGCGGCGACGCGATGACCGACGAGGAGCTCCAGGCGGTCGTGAAGACCTGGCTGGCCACGCCCTTCAGCAACGACCCGCGCCATGTGCGCCGTCTCGAAAAGCTCGAGGTCTATAGCTATGATGACATCGCGGCGTTGCGCGACAACGACCCGGAACTCACTGCGCTGATCGACCAGGAGGCCCAACGCCAGTCCGAAGGGCTGGAGCTCATCGCCAGCGAGAACTTCGCCTCCTGCGCGGTCCGGGCGGCGCAGGGTTCCGTGCTGACCAACAAGTATGCGGAGGGCCTGCCTGGCAAGCGCTACTACAACGGCTGCGAATTCGTGGATCAAATCGAACAGCTGGCCATCGACCGGGCAAAGGCGCTCTTCGGGGCCGAGGCCGCGAATGTGCAGCCGCACTCCGGCAGCCAGGCCAATCAGGAGGTCTATTACGCGCTGTTGCAGCCAGGCGACACCGTGCTGGGCATGAGCCTCGCCCACGGCGGGCACCTCTCCCACGGCCTCCCGGTGAACTTCTCCGGACGCACCTACAACTTCATCGGCTACGGCGTGGACGCCAAGACCGAGCAGATCGACTACGACGCCTTGGAACAGCAGGCCATCGAGACCCAGCCGAAGATGATTCTGGCCGGGGCCTCCGCCTATCCCCGCATCATCGACTTCCCGCGGCTGCGTGAAATCGCAGACAAGGTCGGCGCATTGCTGATGGTGGACATGGCGCACATCGCGGGGCTGGTCGCCGCCGGCGTCCATCCGAGTCCCGTCCCCTACTGCGACGTGGTGACCACCACCACCCACAAGACTCTGCGCGGTCCGCGCGGCGGGCTGATTCTCTGCAGGGAGAAATATATCAAGCAAATCAACTCCGCGGTCTTCCCCGGCCAGCAGGGAGGTCCGCTGGAGCATGTCAT
>JAFYIW010000206.1 GCA_017538465.1 Victivallales bacterium | reverse complement strand
GTTACTGACGCCTTTGGCGGCGGGGAGACCCGCCGCCTTTTCTGTTTATACGCGGTCAGCGTCTGGCGGCCTGGGCGATCTGCTTGAAGAGGAGGATTGCCTCCTCCTTGTTGACAGTGACGACGCTTTCCGAGGCGGACTTGGCGTAGGGGTTGAAGTCGGCCGGCTTGAACGGGGCGTGCTTGGGGTCGCGGTTGACGTTGGCCAGGAGGCCCATGAGCGCGGAGACGCGCTGCCACTCGGCCTGCTGGCGCGCCTCGGCCATCGCGGCCAGCCTTCGGAGGGTCAGGGGGCCGGGGTCGACGCCGACGATGCCGGCGAGGCGGTCGCAGAGTTCGAGAGGATGCTCTCCAGTCGGGCGGGCTTCGCCTGCTGCAGGGTGTCTTTCACAATATTATACACAAAATATTCTCTTTCAGTAGAAATCCAAATTTCTCCATCAGCCAGGTGCATTTGGAACAGTGCAGGCGTCCAATTATACATCATCGAACAAACATTGACATAGAATGCCTTGTCGCCCAAATGGATATACAAGCCGCCGCAGGGACAAGTATGCACGATGAGACGCCGTCCTTGAAAACTCCCCTCAAAACGATGGAGCCAAAACCATTCAACCAAGTCCCCATCGGAATCCACCACCTTATCCGCCCCTTTGCCTTCAGCGGAACTGGTGCGTCCCCCCGGATATGCCACCACGAGCAAGGATTGGTCAAACTGCCCTGACAAAGATCGGACTCCTGGAGGCACCTTCTGTGGAATCGGATAGACTCCCAGAACTGTTCCGAAGGAAAAGACCACCCACCATGCCACGGCAAAGCCAACACGCCGCGGGTTCATTCCATGCCAGGCATAACGCATCATCACCAGGTCCAATGTCAGGAAAATCCCGAAAAGTCCAGTGGCGAACAGAACATTCGCCCAGAATGATGTGGCGAAGCAAGTGCCCAGCATAGCACAGAGTTTCGGCCCACAACAATATATGCAGACGGCCAACAACATCATGACCAGGACATGATAGAGGATGCGTACCACCCGATGCGACTTGTCCTGACATGCCAGACTGTCCAGGCCACCCTTGACCAGCCCCCAGAGTGGCCAACCGTAGCCCACCAGCATGGCTATCATCAAAAAACGCTGATACATGGCATCCCTTTCCGCCTTGCCATTTGCCCAGGGAAATTCCAACCGGACAATCCTTCCCATCAAGGAAAATGATTTGTCCCTACTATATTAATGGCTAGTACTTTTTGCCACCGCAACCATGAAAACACGGGCTCCCAGAAACCGCACGCTTACCTTGACCGACGAGGAACGCACCCGCCTGTCCGGGAAGCTCCTTCGTGCCCCGCAGGAATGGACGGCGAAGGCCTTGACCGACCGCGTCATCCAGGCAGACCTCTTCGAAGTCCTCGACCTCCTGCCAGAGCACTTTGTGGACTTGCTCATCCTTGACCCGCCATATAACCTCGACAAGCAATTCGCCGACCAAAAATTCGGCCGCCGAACCCACGCCGACTATCTGCAATATCTGGAATCCTGGTTTCCCCGACTATTGAAAACGCTCAAGCCCCACGCCACGGTCTATTTATGCGGCGACTGGCAGTGCTCCATCGCCGATTATCAGGTGATGGACAAATATCTTCAGGTGCAGAACCGCATCATCTGGCAACGCGAAAAAGGCCGTGGGGCCAAGAACAACTGGAAGAACTGCTGCGAGGACATCTGGTTTGGAACCGTTGACCAGAAGTATTGCTTCAATGTCGATGCAGTCAAACAGAAGCGCCGTGTGATAGCGCCATACCGCGAAAACGGCCGCCCAAAGGACTGGGAGGAGACCGCAGAGGGCAACTACCGCCTGACCTGCCCGTCGAACTTCTGGGACGACATCTCCGTGCCCTACTGGTCCATGCCCGAAAACACCGACCATCCCACGCAGAAGCCCGAAAAGCTTCTGGCGAAGCTCATCCTTGCCAGTTCACGTCTTGGCGACTTTGTCTTTGACCCCTTTCTGGGCAGCGGCACCACCGCCGTGGTCGCCAAAAAGCTCGGACGGCATTTCGCCGGCATCGAAATCAACCAGGAATACTGCTGTTGGGCACTCAAGCGTCTGGAACGTGCCGAAACCGCCCCCACGATCCAAGGCTACGCTGATGGTGTCTTCTGGGAACGCAACACCTTGAAAAAGCCACAAAGAAAGCATTTTAATAACAACACAACAAACTAAATACAAACTGTTTATGTATAATTCTTTAGCATTTGAATCCGTTCGGCATGCCATCCAGGACTGGCAGGAATGTCCGAAGATCCATCCCGCCCAAGTCGTTCCCTACCCAGGCGTGAACCAGTTTTTCCTGGAAGGTCCTGCCTACCATGGAAAGCCCACCCGCATCTTCGGTTTCTGGCAACTGCCGGAAGGCGCGGACGCCGAGCACCCCGTGCCTGGCATCGTGCTGATCCATGGCGGCGGCTGCACCGCCCTGCCCGACTGGGTGCAGCTCTGGAACAAACGTGGTTTCGCCGCCATCGCCGTGGACAACTGCGGGAAAGTCCCCAGCTGGTCCCTGAACACTCGCTACAACACCGCCTGGCCACAGCATGAATTCTCTGGACCAGACGGCTGGGATCCGGTCTGCTACACCCAGACCGACGAGCCCTTCGAGGACCAGTGGCCCTACCATGCGGTCGCGGCGAATGTCCTGGCGCACTCCTTCCTGCGCAACCAGCCAGGCGTGGATGCCAGCCGCATCGGGCTGGGCGGCATCTCCTGGGGCGGCGTCATCACCTTGTGGACGGCTGCCGTGGACCATCGTTTCCGCTTCGCCATCCCCGTCTATGGAACCGGCTTCTGGGAGTACGAGAGCAAATTCATCCCCGAGCGCGGCGATGACTACGAAATCTTCTGCAGATGGTGCGACTTGTGGGACCCCGCGAATTTCGTGGCGAGCATCCCGATGCCCACCCTGCTCTTCGGAAGCACCAACGACGCACACTTCCCGATTGACACCGCTTTCCAGACCGCACGAGCCATCGGCGACCACGCCTGGATCGTCGAGCGTCCCGAATACCCTCACGACCACAATACGCCCGACCGCGAGGAAATCTGCCCCGACTTCGCACGACTCACCCTGGCGGGGAAATGCCTGCATCGGCCAGGGCAACCCAAACGGGAGGGAAACACTCTGGTCGCCGCCTATGACACGGCGGGACGCAATATCATCGCCGGATACCTCCTCTACACCCGCGCCTCCGGATGCTGGACGGACCGCCGTTTCCAGATTGCACGGGCAACGCTCCGAGATGGACAGGTCTTCTGTGAACTCCCTCCGCAGACCACCGCCGCATTCTTCAACCTCGAGGACGAGCAGCACTACGAAATCGCCTCGCCGCTTTGGCAAGGCACGACGGGCTGTTGATTCATGCGCATCACCCACATCAACTGTCCAGGCTGCGGCAAAGTCATCGACATCGACTGGGACTGGACCTACTTCCTTTGCCAATACTGCCGCGCCAAGTGCGTCATCCTCTCGCACAATCACCCGGAGACGCCGCAGGAGACTCTGGAGCGTCTGCACGGCGAGGCCTGGCAGACGATGGAGGAGCACAACTATTCGCTGGCCTTCGGGCAATACCGCGAAATTCTCCAACATCGCATCGACGACGGCGAGGCCTGGCACGGCCGGGCGCTCGCCATCGGAATGCGTTCGCTGGACAAGGAGAACCTCCGCGCCGACGAAGTCCTCGCCAGTTTTGACGAGGGGCTGCGACGCGACCCCACGCCCCGCAGCAAGCTCATCTACGCGATGCACGCGGCGGAATTGGGCAAGGCGCTGCATCAATACCATTATCTGCACTTCCGGCGGGAGCCCCTCCGAGAGCTACGCTGGAAATACTACTGCGAGGCCAGTGCCTACGCCCTGCGGATGCTCCGCAAGTGTCTGGGGCTCCTACAGGAACTCCTCCGACTGCCAGATCAAAGCGTGCCGTTGCTTCTCAAGGCGACCGACGGCTATCAGCAGTGCAGCACCCACGAGTTGGCAAAGGAAACCCTCTTTGACATCGAACAAACCATCGCCGTTTACGACCGGGCACTCCTGACCGGCTCCCTGCGACTCCACGGCAAATACTGGACTCGTCCAAAGTGGTTTGGAATTGCCTCGCGCATTCCGGCCAGTCTCTTTCCAGCCAAACCGCGCAAAGAATTCCAGGGTCTTCACGAGGAGTATCTCCGCATGAGCAAACAGGCTCTGGGCATTGACTGCGAACTCCCCCAAAATGAGTTCGACAGCTACTGGAAGCCTTTTCTCATCTACGGCGGAATCACTCTGGTCCTACTGAGCATTCTGTCGTTGGTCGGCTACTTCATTCCGGTCATCGTCCTCTCACTCGTGGGATTCTTCGGATTCTTCCGTCCGCTTCGCCACCGGCATTGGGAAAATCACTGCCACCTCAGCGATATCCGCGCCGGCGTGTATGACTATGAATAATGCCACGCATTCGGAATTCGGAATTCCCCTTTCCTCTCGGTGCCGGAGGCACCGGTGCAAAACCTGCAATTCCTAATTCCTCATTCCCCTTTCCTCTCGGTGCCGGAGGCACCGGTGCAAAACCTGCCATTCCTAATTCCTAATTCCTC
>JAFYIW010000028.1 GCA_017538465.1 Victivallales bacterium | reverse complement strand
GTAGCGGGGGGTGGCCTGCTGTGGGCTGTTCATGGGGGCGTGTTCTGCGGGGAACGGGGGGGCGGCGGGAAGCGGCTGGTTGGCCACGGCGGCCTGGTTGAAGGCGGTCTGCCACTCCGTCAGGATGGCGCGGGTCTGGTCGATGAGCGCGAAGTATTCGGGGTGGCCGGGCAGACGCGCATTCACCCAATGGGCGATGTCGGCTACTTCGGGCACGCTGTCAAATCCGCAGGGTGGAGTCCAGGGCTCGATGCGGGTGCCGCCCCAGTGGGAGGTGATCAGGCCGACGGGCACGCCGAGTTCCTTTTGGAGACGATGCCCGAAGAAGAACGCCACGGCGGAGAACGACGGCGCGTTCTCCGGGGTCAGCGCACTCCACGTCATGGGGTAGTCCGCACTGGGCAGCGGCAGCCACTTGTAGGGGACCATGCGCGCCACGCGGATGAGCGGATTGCCGCCTTCCGCCGCGAGTTTGTCGCCTTCGAGGTTCCGCCAGCGCGGGTTGTCGGTCCAGAGCGGCATTTCCATGTTGGACTGTCCGGAGCAGAGCCACACCTCGCCCACCAGCACATCCTCAAAGCGGAGAGATGCTCCGCCGTTGCTGGTGATTTCCAATACCTGCGGGGTGGCGTTGGCTTCCATCGGGGCCAGGTACAGCTTCCACTGGCCATCGGCGTCCACCGTGGTGTCCATGGTCTGCCCGCCGAAGGAGACGGTCACCTTCTCGCCGGGCGTGCCTGTGCCCCACACTGGCACCTGCATCTGCCGTTGAAGCACGATATGGTCGCAGAAAACTGGCGCCGGTTTCACCAGCGCCGAAGCGATGCAGGACATCAGGCAGCAGAGTGCGAACAAGAGGGATTTCTTCATGGGGAACTCCTTATCGTGGACTTTGCGAGTTGGTGGCTATTATTTCAGAGAAATCAAAGCGATGCCTCCGAGACAGAGGATGGTGCCGAGGATTTGCTTCAGGGTGATGTGCTCGTGGAAGCAGAGCGCTCCGAGGATGAGCAAACCGATGGCGACACCACAGTAGGAGCAGATCGGGCCGACGCTGACGCTCCAGCCGTTGCGGTAGAGATAAAGAAAGCCGCCTTCGAGACCGATGATGGCCAGTCCGAGCAGATAATTCGCCCAATTGAGGGCGCGGATGTTGGTCAGTAGGCTTCCGCTCCCGCGTCCAGTGATGGCGAAGAGCAGCAACGACCCGATTGCTGCGATGGTATAGACCACGGCCAGTGCGGCGAAGGGTTGTGCGTCCTTCGAGGCGCAGCGCGAGCTACTCTGGTAAATCAGGTTTGAGCCGATGATGAGGAAAAGCGGCCACCAGGAAGTTCCCATGGGACAAAATCTCCTTGAAAAGTTTTACCGTTCGGGGTAGCGCCTGACGAGGAAGCCGTAGGTGAGGCCAGCCTCGGTCTCGAAGGGCTTGCCGGATTGGATGTAATAGCCCTTGAGTGGTCCGATGATGGCCATCGCCTGGCAAGCCATCGGGAATTCGAGCGTCTTGGGACCGCCAGTGGCGGCGTGGAGGAAGACCACGTCGTTGCCGACCCACACGGGGTCTTTGAGACCCAGGTGGTAGCGATGCACATCAGCCCGGTCAAGCAGCGGCGCATAGACCTCCGGCGGGAGGTTCATCAGCGTGGAGTAGATATGCATTGATGCGCCGATTCTCTTGCCGACCAGCAGCGGCTGCCCCTGCGTTTCGTCCTGCGCATCGGCGCGTGCGCCGATGACTACATCGAAGCCGCCAGTGGGCAGGAACCACGGTGCGCTGGTGACCTGGTTGCGGCAGGTGACTTGCCCATATTCGGCGGTGGTGGTCAATGCGGGCTGCTGCATCGTGGTGTCCATCCTGGTGGTGATGCCCAGGAAGTCCGCGTTGGCCTCGGCGGAGGGCGTCTGCCCAGGGTAGGACGCGCCGGCGCAGTAGAGCCAGACCACGGTGGCCTTCTCGCGCTGGAAGCGCTTCATCAGGGCGGTGCGCTGTTCCTTGCTGAGGACGAGCGTGGGAAGCATCACGTAGAACTTATGGGGCGGGACGGTGATCTTCTTGTCCAGCAGGTCGCTCACGGCGAGGCTGTGGAAGGGCACGGCGAGTTCGTTGAAGCGGTCGTAGGTGCCGTCCACGGCGGCCTGGAAGACGCCGTTGGCGTCGGTGGCGCGGGTGTGGTAGAGAGAATCGCGGTCGCCGACGATGGCGACCTCCACGGGAGTGAGTCCCTGGGGGGACGGGAGTTCCGCCAGGAGTTGCGAGTGCTCGGCCAGGCGGGAGGCGAAGGCGCGTTCATAGAAGGAGCCCAACTGGATGTCGAACCAGTAGTTGAGCGCGCCAGTGGCGAGCATGATGCCCAGGCAGCGGTCCATCTGGCCGATGCCCTCGCGGGCGGCGTCCCCCATCCCGCAGTAGGTGCGCATGGAGTCCGGGAGGCGCTGGATGTAGGGCAGGCGGAGGTCCTGCTCGATATAGACCTGGGTGCCGTGAAGCTGGAAAGTGGTCCACGGTTGCATGATGGAGTCGCTCTTGCCGGTTCCGCGCAGGGTGTAGCGGGCGGGCGCATGGACGAAGTCCACGTCGGGGCAGGCGGCGACCTCGGGGAACCCGCCGTGTCCGCTCATCTGAATGGGTATGAAGGAGTTGCAGGATAGTTCGTTGGCGTAGCCGTAGTAGGCCCCGAAGAGCCACTTTCCCTTGGTCTTTTCCTTCACGAAGGCGCCCATGGTGCAGATGGCGTTGGCCAGGGCGGCGCTGCGGAATTCGTACCAGTCGATGATGTTCTGGTCGGTGGCGGGGTCAAGCAGCACGCCGATGGAGGAGTGCTGCTCCGAGCCGTGCGGAGGCAGGGCGGCGGTGGCGAGGGTGACGGTGGAGTCGTGCCAGGCCTTCTGGAGCGCCTTGTCGGAGCGGTATTTGACACGGAGGTGGTCGCGGAAGTGCGCGAGGTCGCAGGGCGCGTAGCCGGCCCAGTCGATGCGGTCGCGTCCCAGGGGCTGGTTGGACCAGAACCACTCGCCGTTGCCGTTCTCGCAGAAACTCATTCCCCAGATGCGGTCGGCGTAAGGGGCGGAAGCGATGTGGTCAATGAGCGCGGCCATGGGCGCCTGTGCGTCCTTGAGCCACTTTCGTGAGGCGAGGGACTGGTATTCCTGGGCGGTGTTTCGCTTGGCGTCGCCGTCATGGGCGGAGACCTCGTCGGGGTTCTGCTCCAGCCACCAGTCGGGCATGAAGGCATAGACCTGGAGGCCAGCCACGGCGTCGGGACAGTAGGTGAAGAGGTAGTCCATCCAGGAGTCGAAGAGCGTGAAGTCGTATTCGTTCTCGCCTTTCCAGAAATCCACGAAGCGCACGGGCACGCGGTAGTTCTTGAGGCCGGCCTCGGCGGCGCGCTTGAGTTCGAAGAAGCGACCGGTCTGGAAGGTGGTGTTGCCGTGCCAGAAATGCGGGTCGTATTTCTTCCCGTTGAGGATGAGCGACTGGCGTTCCGTGCCGCCAAGCAGTTTCGCCTTGGCGAGGCCGGGGTGGGTGTTGGGTGCGGCGGCGAGGTGGGCGAGCGGCTGCGGTTCGGTGAGGGCGGCGGTATCCTCCACGAGCCAGAGTTCGGCGGTTCCGCTGGTCAGGTGCGGCACTGGATAACGGATGGTGATTTCGCCACCAGGCTGCCACTGGCCCTCGCAGTCCACGGCGAGTTCCAATTCGCGTTCTGGGGCATCCGATAGTTTCAGCGTGAAGTGCATCAACTCGAAGGGATACGGCGGCAGTTCCAACAAACGACAGCGCATTTCGCCCGGCGTGGAGGAAAGCACTTCCATTTTGCCGCGAGGCCCCGCGTGGCGGTAGCCAATGCCGTCGCACCAGGGCTGGAGGTGGTTCGGCGTGCCGCCCAGAAGCACCACGGGCTGGTCGATGACTGCGGGCTCCTCCGGCGAGTTGGCCTGGTCGTTGCAGCGCCACGTATCGTCGGTGTCCAGCGTGTAGTTTTTGCCCGAGGCGGTCTCAATGTGGACGTCCGCCGCCAGGCCGGCGTTGAGCACGCCGTTGTACACGCACACGGCGAGGCGGTTGCGGCCAGGCTTGAGCAGTTTGGTAAAGTCCTGGTAGCCAGGGATGTGCCAGTGATGGGTTTCAGCGCCAGGGACGCCGTTCACATAGACGGTCGCCTCGTCGTCTGCCAAAAACGCGATGGCGGCGTACTTCACGGGGTCGTCTTCGGCGACGTCGATTTCCTTGAGGAACCACACGTATGCGTCATCCGGGCCGAGTTCCATCTGGCTCCAGATCCACTGGCAGCGCCATTGGCCGTAGGCGGAGAAGGGGAAGTGGTACTCCAGAAGTTCCAGGACGGGGTAGCCTTCGGCATTTCCGGCGAGAGTGATGCCGGCCTCGATGAGCATCTCCGGCGTGGTGAACTCCAGGGAGGTCTCGCCAGCGGGCAGGGTGACTGCGGAATTGTCTATTTCTGTCAATTCCTGTCCATAGAAGCTCAGGGTGGCTTCCGGGCAGACGCCATCGTGCCAGGTCAGGCGGTATTTGGCGCGTGGCCGCAGGGTGATGAGGCGTTGCTCCTGGCTGGGGACGAGATGGGTTGCGCCAGGGATGAGATTGACCTCGGGCTGTGTCTCCAGACGCTTCAGGCCGATGCGGCCATTGATGCCAATCCAGCGGAGCGTCCAGGAGGCGAGGGTGGCATCGGAGTCTTTGCGGATTTCGTGGATGGGCACGATGTAGGTGCGATACTCGCCGTCCGGAATCATGGAGATGGAGCGGTAGGAGGTGTTCCGCGGCTGGTCCTGCGCGTCTCGGAACTGCACGAGGAACTGGAAGTAGCCAGGCGCGTCGCTGGCGATGGTGAATTCCATTTGCGCGAGTTGCTGGGCATTCCAGTCAAGCCCGCTCTGGTAGAAGCCGGTCTCGAAGGGGACGGGGGAGTCCACGACGAGCGCCTCGGCGTCCTCCACCGCCGGACCTTTCATCAAATTGACGGCGGTCTTCAAGGTCTCGCCTTCGTAGGTGAGAATCGGCGTGGCGGATAGGGCAATGGCGGACATGGCGAGCAATAGGAGAAATTGGCGCATTTCCTTAAAAGACACGGGTGGGTTTTCTGGAGGTTCTAGAGCGGTTCGGTGCACGTGGCAAAGCCACGCATTGTACCAAAAAAGCCGGGGCATCTGTCCCGGCTCTGATGATTGGGCTTTCTCTTTAGGCCTGTTTTGGCAGGTCGATGCGGGGGAAGAGCGGTGTGGCGAGCTGGCCGACCGTTGCCCCGTCGGGGAGTTGGTTCCAGTGTTCGAGTTGACTCATCACTGGGGCGAGCTGCTCTTCGGGCACTCCGAGCAACCGTCGCAGCTCGGCCATTTTGGAGGGCATCACGGGATAGAGCAGACCGCCGATGATGCGCAGGGCCTCGGCGGTGTTGCGCAGAACGCGGCCCAGCGCGGCGGTGTTGCCCTCCTTGGCGAGCACCCATGGCTTCATGGTGTCGAAGTAGCGGTTGGTGGCGCCGGCGGCCGCCATCACCTCCGCGATGCCGCGGTCCAGCTGCATGTTGAGGATTGCGTTGCGCATGGCGGTGACGGCGTTCTGGACGCAGGTGACCAGCTCGCGTTCGTCATCACCCGGCTCGCTGGCTTCCGGAAGCTTTCCCGCGAAGTTCTTCTCGATCATCTTGGTGGTAC
>JAFYIW010000027.1 GCA_017538465.1 Victivallales bacterium | reverse complement strand
TCCCGCGAAACACGCGAAATGCACGAAAGGAACCTGTCCCGGCAGGCAAAGCCGCTCCGGCAGAGCGCCTGGAGGTGACGGCGGAGACGCCGTCCCGCCGTCCGCTTCGCGGCCGCCGGCTTCACCTGCCAAGCCGCAGTCCATGGCGTCGAGTGGCAAAACTGCGACGGCCTGTCCCCGGCACGAAGTGACGCCGGGGCTGGCCGCGGACTTTTTCGCGGGTTTCGCGGGAATTTTACCGGACAGCAGTGATTGATACTGGAACTTCTAGAGTCCCCTTTTCATTGGTAGTTTCATGAATGAATCGATTCGTATGGCATTGAGAGATTGAGCGTGGGGGAGATTATCCCAGGTCGGGATGGTCGTTGAACCGCAGATACGGCTGTTCGAGGCGTTCCAGCTCAAAGACGATGACTTCGTTGGCACCTTGCTTCAACCAGCAGCCTGGCACGTAGAGGGTGCGGGTGGGGCCGAGATTCCAGTAGCGTCCGAGATTGCGACCATTGATCCATACTTGGCCTTTGACGCCAGGGCAGACCAGGAAGGTGTCACGCGGCTCGTCGGCAATCTCCAGAATGGTGCGGTGGAACGCCGGCAATTGGTCGTTGTTCCAATCGAACTCGCCGAATTCCAGTTTGTCGAGTTGTTGCGATTCCAATGGCAGGGACCAGGTGTCCCAGTCGAACTGTTGCTGAAGAGCGATGGTCACGCAGCCGACGATGCCCTTGTGGTCCTTGCCCAACAGCGGCCCGTAGTTGGTGCGTCCCATGTTTTCGACCAGGAGGTCCAGCGTCATTCCTTCAGCGGGAATGTCGAATGGCGGGAGCTCCTTCTGGACTGGGGCATCGTTGCGGAAGATGGTCGCGCGGTATTTTCCATTGAGGAAGACGATGGCGCGGTCATTGACCTCACGCAGGGTGAGCAGGGCGTTTTTGACTGGTCCTGCGAGGCGGGTGCGGTAGTGGAGGAACCCGAAGGCCTGCCCGAGCTGTTCCATCGTGGGTGGCGTCAAGGAGGTGATGTGCTGGCTGGCGACCGCCTCCAGGTTGGGAAAATACGGCGCAGTGGCAGTCAGGGGGATTTTGCCGTAGGCGGCCTTGGCGGCGGGGCGGCAGTCTCCAAATGGTGCGTCCGGGCGGTAATTTCGAATGACCTCCTGGATTTTGAAATACTTCTCGGTGGGGTCTCCGCATTCGGAGAGTGGCGCATCGTAGTCGTAGCTGGTGACCTGCGGCGCATAGTCGTTTAGCCCCGGGGTGGCATTGGCGCCGTTGGTGAAGCCGAAATTCGTGCCGCCGTGGAACATGTAGAAATTGACCGAGCCGCCCACATTCAGCATGTCGTCCAATTCGTCGGCGACCTCCTGGGGACTACGGGTGCGGTGGTTTCCGCACCCCCAGGCGTCGAACCAGCCATTCCAGAACTCCATGCACATCGAGGGGGAGTCCGGACGCAGGCGTTTGCCGCGGGCGAAGGCCGACAGCCCATGGCTCCCGAAAGTCAGGGCAATGGGAGTGCCTTCCAGGTTTCCGCCGTTGATGAAGAAATCCGCATCGCCGCCATCGGCGGTGAAAAGCGGCACCGTGAGGCCATGTTTGCGGAAGAGGTCGCGCAAGGTCGCCAGATAGTTTTTGTCATGTCCATAGGAGCCGTATTCGTTTTCAATTTGCAAAGCGACAATCGGACCATTCTGATCCAATTGCAAGGGAGCGAGCATCGGCAGGACTTTCGCCAGGTAGCCCTCCACGGCTTCAACATATTGCGGATACATTCGACGCAGTTCCATCCCTGGCTGGGCGGTCAGCCAGACTGGTAGTCCGCCATTGTCCCATTCCGAGCAGATATAGGGACCAGGTCGAACAATGACGTAGAGGCCAAGTTCGCCAGCCAGACGAATGAAGCGTTCGAAGTCCAGCATGTCCTCGAAATGGAACTCGCCTGGCCTGGGCTCGTGAAGATTCCAGGGCATGTAGGTCTCCACGGCATTCAGACCACAGTGGAGGGCTTTCTCCAGGCGGTCACGCCACAATTCCGAGGGAACACGGAAATAGTGGATGGCACCCGAAATGAGTTGGACGCTCTTGCCGTCGATGACGACGCCTTTGCTGGTAAATTGGACTCTGGACATGGCAGGGAGGTTTTAAGGGATTCAGTTATTGTTCAGGAAAGAGATCGAGGAGGGCCTGGGCGAAGATTTGCAGACCATCGCGGTGGGGATGGACGCCGTAGGTGCCGAGGGCGAGCAGCGGAATGCCCTGACGCCACAGCCGGTCATAGCGCGCCGAGACGTCCGCCAGGGGGATGCCGTTGGCGGGGGCGAATTGCCTCAGGAAGGAGAGATATTCGCTCTGGTGGACGATGTTCTTCTGGTCCTTGGCCGCAAAACGCGCAGTGGAGCCACCGTACGGCGGCACGATGATGATCCATTCGGCGCCGATGGCACGGAAATCGTGGAGCATCCGATAGTAGTTGCTCTGCGGACTGGTCAGCAGGGAATAGGGCATCCAGCGGTCGTTGGACCATTCCGAGACGATGAGGTCGGGGCGGACATCCAGCACACGCTCCTGGTAGTTGTGGGGAAGCCCCGGCCCAGGGTTCTTGGCGGCGTCGAGGTAGTCGTTGCTGTTGTGGCCTCCCCACGCCTCCGTGATGACGCGGATGTTGGCCTTGGGGAAGCGTTTGCGCAGTCCGTCCACGAATTGCGCCTGCCAGCGGGCGGTCTTCCAGCCGGGCATTTCGTAGGTGATGGCGGTGATGGAGTCTCCCCACGCAAGGATGGTCAGCGGCTCGCCGTTGCGGAGTTTGGCCATGGTGCGGGGCAGGAGTTCCTCCGTCACGGGCTGAATATGAACTGGATAGCGCGTCTCGCTGATGGGATAGAGATTCCCCTCGGTGAGTTCGGTGGTGTCTGGCGAGAGATAGATGTTCCCGAGACGGACCTCGCCCTCCTGAAGCGTGGGCTGTTTGG
>JAFYIW010000205.1 GCA_017538465.1 Victivallales bacterium | reverse complement strand
GTCAACAACGTGCCCAAATTCAAGCCATAGACATCGGTCTCTGTTTCGAACAGGAAAATTGGAAAGATTTCCAGCTGGACAGGCGTCCATTCAGCACCATAGATGACGGTCCCACTAGGTCCATGGGCCAAGGCTTCAAAGGAAACAAAAGCACAAAGCAACAATAGGGCGACTTTGATTTTCATTGGTTCCTCCTGTTCTAGTGAGGTTGTACCTTCAAAGACATGGGGAAGATGCTTGTGCTTTTGCACAAGACAACTTGTCAACTCATTTAATATATTGAACTTGCCGTCCTCTGTCGTGGTGGCCGATGAAAAAGCCCCCAGAACCATTTAATGGCTCCAGGGGCGTTTGGATTAAGAATCAGGAATCAGGCGATTACATCATGCCGCCCATTCCGCCCATGCCGGGGTTGGCGGCCGGAGCGGGCTCCTTCTTCTCGGGGATGTCGGTGATCATGCACTCGGTGGTGAGCAGCAGCCCGGCCACGGAAGCGGCGTTCTGCAGGGCGCAGCGGGTGACCTTCTTCGGGTCGATGATGCCGGCCTCAAGCAGATCGACATACTTGTCGTTGGCTGCGTCGTAGCCCTTCCAGTCCTTGCTCTCGCGGACTTCCTTGACCACCAGAGAACCCTCGATGCCGGCGTTCTCGGCGATCTGACGGAGCGGCTCCTCCAAGGCACGGCGGACAATCCCCACGCCGGTCGCGGCGTCGCCAGCCAGCTTCAGGCCCTTCAGGGCCTTCTCGCCAGCGCGAATCAGCGCCACGCCGCCGCCAGGGACGATGCCCTCTTCCACGGCCGCGCGGGTCGCGTTCAGGGCGTCCTCGACGCGGAACTTCTTCTCCTTCATCTCGGCCTCGGTGGCGGCACCGACCTTGATGACGGCCACGCCGCCGGCCAGTTTCGCGAGACGCTCCTTGAGCTTCTCCTTGTCGTAGTCGCTCGTGGACTTCTCGATCTCGTGGCGGATCTGGGAGACGCGCGCCGCGATGTCGGAGGGCTTGCCGGCGCCTTCGACGATGGTGGTGTTGTCCTTGTCCACCGTGACCTTCTTGGCAGTGCCGAGGTCTTCGAGTTTGACATTCTCAAGCTTGATGCCGAGGTCTTCGGTGATGCACTTGCCGCCGGTCAGCACGGCGATATCCTGCAGCATGGCCTTGCGGCGGTCGCCGAAGCCAGGGGCCTTGACGGCGCAGATGTTCAGGGAGCCACGCAGGCGGTTGACCACGAGGGTGGCCAGGGCCTCGCCGTCCACGTCCTCGGCGATGATCAGCAGGGGCTTGCCGGACTTGGCGACCTGCTGGAGCAGGGGCAGCATGTCCTGGAGGCTGGAGATCTTCTTCTCGTGGATCAGGATGTAGGCGTCATCCAGCACGCAGGTCATGGCGTCGGGGTTGGTCACGAAGTAGGGGGAGAGGTAGCCCTTGTCGAACTGCATGCCCTCCACGGCGTCGCAGGTGGTGTTGATGGTCTTGGCCTCTTCGACGGTGATCGTGCCGTCCTTGCCGACCTTCTCCATGGCCTCGGCGATGATCTTGCCGATGGTGGCGTCGGAGTTGGCGGAGATGGTGGCGACCTGGGCGATCTGGCCCTGGTCCTTCACCTTCACGGACATCTTGCCCAGCTCGTCCACAATCGCCTCGACGGCCTGGTCGATGCCGCGCTTGAGGTCCATCGGGTTGGCGCCGGCGGTGACGTTCTTGAGGCCTTCGCGGTAGATCGCCTCGGCCAGCACGGTCGCGGTGGTGGTGCCGTCACCGGCGTTGTCGTTGGTCTTGCTGGCGACTTCCTTGACCATCTGGGCGCCCATGTTCTGGTAGGGGTCGGGCAGCTCGATTTCCTTGGCGACGGTCACGCCGTCCTTGGTCACGAGCGGAGAACCGAATTTCTTGTCGATGAGGACATTGCGGCCTTTGGGGCCGAGGGTGACCTTCACGGCCTTCGCGAGAGCGCTCACGCCCGCCAGCACGGCCTGACGGCCGGCGTTGTCATACTGAAGTTGTTTGGCAGCCATAGTAAAACTCCTTAAAATTATTGACTGTTAATTAATTATGCTGTTATCCCTCGACCACGGCGAGAATGTCGCTGGAGGAGAGGATCTTGTATTCCTTGTCATCGATTTTGATTTCGGTGCCGCCGTATTTGCTGGTGAGCACGATGTCGCCTTTCTTGACGTCCATCGGCAGGAGCTTGCCGTTGTCGTCACGACGGCCAGGGCCGACTTCGATGACTTTTGCCTTCAGGGGCTTCTCCTTGGCGGAGTCGGGGATGTAGATGCCGCCTTTCTGCTCGATTTCCTCTTCGACGGGTTCGACGAAGACGCGATCACCCAATGGTCTGATAGTCATGGTCTGTGTTTCCTTGCTGTTTTGGTTGGAGGTTATGGTTGGTAGGAAAAGGCGACCGAGGAAGATTCAGTCCTCCTCGGCCATTGGTGTTTCAGTTAGTTTTTCGGTGTGTAGTCGGTGTCATACACGGGACCGTCGCCGCCGGGCGGGTTGTTTCCGCCATTGCCGGGGTTTCCGGCCTGCTTGGCGAAGTCCTGCGGGTTGAAGCCAGCGGGGCCGCCATTCGGGGCACCCTGCGCGTTCGGGTTCACGTTCTTGTAGAGCTCCTCGGCGAAGGCGTGCATCTCCTTCTCCATCGCGGCCATTGCGGATTTGATTTGCTCCGTGTCATCCGTCTTGATGGCTTCCTTGAGCTTGGCGATGGAGGCCTCGACAGTGGACTTGATGTTCGCGGGAATCTTGTCGCCATTTTCGGCGAGCTGCTTCTCGGTCTGATAGACCAGCGACTCGGCCTGGTTCTTGGTGTCGATCTTCTCGCGCTGCTTCTTGTCCTCGTCGGCGTGCGCCGCGGCGTCGTTGACCATCCGCTTGATGTCCTCTTCGGAGAGGCCGGAGGAGCTGGTGATGGTGATCTTCTGCT
>JAFYIW010000204.1 GCA_017538465.1 Victivallales bacterium | reverse complement strand
GGAACTTCAGGGCAAGGTGCGGCTGACCATCATGACCGTTCTCTCGGGGCGTGTCAAGAGTTGCTAAGTTTTTGGGATTCATAGGGAAAACGAATCATGCAGAATGTTCGACTGACGATGGGAATGTTCCTGGCGCTGTTGATGTGCCTGACTTCCGGGTGCTATCTGCATCGCATGACCTACAACTACGATGGCATTCAGGAACTGGAGGATGCTCCGGAGGCGTTGATGGATGTGTCGGGAATCACTCCAGAGGAACAGGACAAGCTGCTCCAGGAGGTGCTGAAGCAGTATGAAAAGAGGGACATTGTCTTCACCATCAATGCCGGCGATGTCTTGGACATCCGGGTCTATGACAATCCGGATCTTTCCTACAACCAGATTGTAGTCACCCCGGACGGCTATATCGGCGTGGGGCTGGTCGGCCAGGTTCAGGTGGGCGGATTGACGATGGTCGAGGCGAACGCGAAGCTGGAGAAGCTTCTTGGGGAGTATATTGTGAATCCCAGGGTGACCATCATGACGCATTCGGTGCGTTCGGAGACCGCGACCATCACCGGCGCGGTGAACAATTCCGGCATGTTCGTCATCAGCAGCGGGATGCGCTTGGCGGACCTCTATGCATTGGCGGGGGGCTCCTCGGTAAGGAACTATAATGGTCAATGGCTGGACGCCGCCGTGCTGGAGTCTTCCCTGCTTGTCCGGGATGGAAAAGTGATGCCGGTGAACTTCACCCGGGCCATCAAACATGGCGACCCTCTCCATAATGTCCTCCTGCGGAAAAACGATTACGTGTATATCCCGGCGAAGGACGACAACATGGTCTATGTCATCGGCGATGTCCAGAGTCCCCAGCGATGCAACTGGAACGAGAACATGGGCCTTTTGGAGTTGCTTGCCTCCTGCGGCTGGGTCAACGAGACCTTCTGGGACCATGCGATCATCATCCGCGGCGGCTTCGCCGATCCCCAGATGTTCAAGGTGGATTTGGGTGGAATTCTCAAAGGGAAGAAACGCAATGTGCGCATTCTCGCGGGGGATATCGTCTATCTGCCCAAGGATGACCTCTCGGAATACAATGTCTTTGTCCGCAAGCTGATGCCGACAATTCAGCTGATCCGTGGCGGGAGATACCTGTACTAGCGGTTTCAATCTGGGGCGTCGGCCATGACCTTTCTGTTTCTTGCGATTGCGCTGCTGTGTGTCCTACTCTTGGTACTGCTGGTGATGGCAGACCCGCGAGTGCTTCATAATGTGCTTGTGGCGGCGGTGTTGCTTCCGGTGCTTTTCGTGTGTGCCGGCGCGATCAATTCCGTCTCGGGGATCAAATACATGCTGTTCGGAGGGGCGGTTTTGCTGCTGTTTCCCGCCGTGATGGCGCTGTTGTTGATGCCTCGTTGGATCCGCTGGGTGGTGCTGGCAGGCCTGTTGTTGCCGACTGCGGTTTACCAGGTCACGTCTATCAACTTCTTTTCGCAGGCGTTTTATACCGGCACCAGCCGCGGCATGGAAATCTCGCTGATCCACCTGACTGCGGGACTTGTGCTATTGTTGATTTTCCTGCTCAAAGGTCGAATCCCCCTGGTTCCAGACTTGGGCTGCATCTTCTATCTGATCTACTTTCTGCTTTGCCTGCCGTCCTTGGTCAATGCCGACAATCTGCTCTTCAGCTGGTTTGAGCTCTGGCGGATGATGATGGTTTATCTGGTGTTCCTGGCGGTCTATGCCTATTTGGAATACAGCCATGGAGATTTCGCGGTTCTGCTGTATGGCGCCGGAGTGCTGGTAGCTGTCAATTTCTTGTTTGTGGTCCAGCAACATGTCTATGGCCGCTATCAGGCGGTGGGATTCTTTCCGCACTGGAACAGCATGGCGATGTTTATGGAGACGCTGGCGACGCTCTTCCTTTCCCGCTTCCTCAACCACAAAACCAATCCTCCGATGCGTGGCTGGCTTGCGCTGCTGGTCTGTGGCCTGGCCGCCTTTGCGGTTTTCCGCAGCTATTCCCGCGGTGCGGCGGCCTGTTTTCCGCTCGGCGCACTGTTGACCGTCATGGCCTCGCTGACGCTGGCATTTTTCCCGCGCAAGATCGACGGGCTGATCATCCTGGCGGTCCTGGGAGCGGTCGCAATGCTGTATCTGGCGCCAAGGCTCTTCTATCGATTCGACTCTGCGCCGCAGAAGTCGTGGGAAACCCGAGTCACCCTGGCCAAGACGGCGATGAACATGATTGAGGACAAACCCTGGAACGGCGTGGGGCTCAACAACTGGAATCTCAAGATGAAACCGCCTTATTCCTACAATGAAGACACACGGATGGGCGGCATTGTGGAGACGATCTACCTGCTGGTGGCCGCGGAGTGCGGAATCCCCTGCCTGGTCGCGATGCTGCTCTGGTTCGGCTATTACCTATGGGTATGTCTGAAGCTGATGTGGCGACTCCGACGGTCCCAGTACTTTTATCTGCCGGCTGGACTGTTCGGCGGGCTGATTTCAGTGTACCTTCAGTCGGCGCTGGAATGGGTGCTGAAGCAGCAGCTCAATTTCACCTGGCTGTTGATCTTCTTTGCGGTGCTCAGTTATTTGAACACCCATTGGAGAGAATTGCTTCAGCAGGAGAAGCGGGAGAACGAGGAGAGTTTGCCTACAGGAAGTGTCTCTGGCGGCAATTCTGGACCGTCTTCTGCCGGACAGGAGGGCTAGCGGATGTCAGAGGCAGTGGAAATCTTTCTGTTTGCGGATGCGCTGGGCTGGGAGGTGGTCGAGGCGAACGACTTCCTGAAGGACCTGTTGCCGTATCGGCGGCGTATCGGGATGCAGTTCGGATATTCCAGCACGGCCATCCCGACGATTCTGTCCGGTCAGCCGCCATCGATACATAAGCACCTTGGTCTCTTCCGCTTTGCGCCGACGCAGTCGCCTTTCCGGTGGATGCGGTGGCTGGGGCCGCTGCTCCGGCCGGCGTCGCTCTGGAATCGTGGCCGAATCCGCCACTGGCTTTCGTGGCTGATCGGGAGGCTGCGCGGGTTCACCGGCTATTTCCAACTCTACCGCATGCCATTTGACCGTCTGCCACTAATGGACTATTGCGAAAAGAAAGACCTCTTTGTGGCCGGGGGAATGGACGGGGTCGAGAATCTGTGTGATCTGCTGAATCGCAGCGGCCGACATTTCCACATCTCCGACTGGCGACTGAGTGACCGGCGGAACTTCGCGGAGGCCCGGGCGGCACTGGCGAAGGGAGCCGAGTTCCTCTTCATCTACACCGCCGGACTGGACGCCGTGCTGCACCAGTCGCCGGATCCACGCTCGGCGCCGGTGCGCGAGAAGCTCGAATGGTACCGCCGGGAAATCGAGGGGCTTTTGGAAGACTGTCGCAAGGCTGGCAAGACCCCGCGGCTGACGGTCTTCTCCGACCACGGGATGACTCCGCTGATGCGCACCGTCGATTTGAAAACGGCGGTCGAGGCGACGGGGCTGGTCTTCGGGAGGGACTATGGTGCATGCTACGACTCGACGATGTTCCGCGTGGATTTCCTGAAGCCCAATGCGGAGGCGACCATCAGGGCTGCGCTCAAGCCGTTTGAGACCTGTGGACACTGGCTCTCTGCAGAGGAGGAAAAGCACTATGGGATTTACCGCGAAGATCGCTATTTCGGCGGAGCAATCTTCCTGATGGACCCTGGCGTGCAGATCGTCCCCTCCGACATGGGACTGGAGGCGCTGCCGGGAATGCACGGCTATGCGCCGGCGGACAAGGACTCGTATGCGGCGATTCTCGCCAATGTGGAAATCCCGCCGGAGGTCCAGCATGTTTCAGACTATTTTCGGCTGATGCGGCAACGCCTCCCGAAATCGATTCTCTAATTGCTATATTGTTTCTATTTGTTTGGTAGAATATTGGAAAACCCATTCTTTTTTTGCGTATTTTACATGGGCCTGGGAAGTAAAAGTCCTGCCAAGTGCTATGTTAAAGCACAACCATTCCGTTTTTGGGGTTCGTTCACCACACATTAACCGAAGGAGAAAACATGACTCGTAGAATCCTCACCGTTTTTGCTTTGCTGGCCAGCCTGATGATGGTCAGCGCCACCGACTGGTATGTCTCTGCCAACGTCGGCAAGAAGAAGAACGAGGGCACCACCCCCGAAGCCCCACTGAAGGCCATCTGGAGTGCGCTGGAGAAGGCCGCGCCTGGCGACGTGATTCACGTGGCGCAGGGCAACTACAATGGCAAGACCTCCTGCGGCTGGATTCTGATTGACAAGCCCGTCTCCATCATCGGCGGCTACTCCGATGATTTCAGCGAGCGCGACATTGCCAAGTATGTCACCATGCTCAAGCCCACCAACGCGATGAACGCGACCAAGCCCGCGATGGACATCGGTACCGTCGGCTTCAAGATGTGGGCCTCCGCCAATGATGCCGAGAAAATCAAGGGGATGACCACGCTGATCGATGGCCTCTACATCGACCACGGCGACGCGAACAGCTACCACGCCACCAAGGGCAAGCCGGAAGGCGTGGAGACCGGAATGTGGTTGGAGCCGCCCGCGAAGGGCAACACCGAGAATCCCTCCATCAACTCGGCCGAGATGAAGGGCAAGACCGGCGGCAACCTCACCATCCAGAACTGCGTCTTCCTGAACGCCTCCAACTACGCCATCCAGATCAATCATTTCGAAGGCGATGTGAAGATTCTGAACAACGTCTTCATCAACAGCCGCATGCAGGCGTGCGACGTGCTCAGTGCCAATGCCCAGAAAGGCAAGGTGAACTTCGAGTTCGCCTACAACACCGTCCTCTTCACCTGGAGCCGCACCTCCGAAATGACCGACATGGGCTTCGGGGTGCGCGCCAATGCCAACATCAACTCCAGCATCCACCACAACATCATCGGTCTCAGCGTGCTCTATGGCTTCGACAACACCAAAGGCGACGACAAGACCAAGTCCGTTGAACTGGACAACAACATCTTCTTCCTGAACAAGAAAGGCGATGCCGCCATCACCATCAGCCCGAACATCAAGCCCTTCTTTGTCATCGACGACGCCTGGGAGGACTTCGAAGACTGCACCGGCATCGAGAGCCTGGAGGACAACGAGTCCCTCACCGACCCCGCGCTCTTCAAGGGCGTGATTGACGAGACGTATCTGGCGGCTTTCCTGGCGGCCAGCTACTCCGAGACGACCGACTACGACCCGAACTCCCCCGTGAATGAGTTCCGTAGCGCTTTTGGCATGAACCAGCTTGGGACGATCGAGACCAAGGTCTCGATGTACTGCAACCGCTATCCCGCCGACAACGTGCTGAAGTTCTTCGGCGCGGTGGAAGGCGTCGGTGCTCAGGCCGTGAAGTAAGCGACGGCGAATGGCGCAAGAGGACATGACTCATGGTTCCTCTTGCGCTCCGGTGGCGCGTGAGCGGTTTTCAGCGGTTGCCTGGGCTGAACGAACTGGCCAGGAAACGCCATATCTCATATCTCGCAGCGGTGACTGCTTGCGGGGCTTGCATCTCAGGAGGTCATGATGAAAAGTCTTGGTTTCTTTTGCGCACTGATGGTGGGGATTGGTGTGTGCTGGGCGGATAATACCAATTACTACAACTCCAATGGCTCGTCGTCCGGCAAATCGACGACGAATGGCAACACGACCTACTTCTACAACGCCAATGGCTCGTCGTCCGGCAAGTCCACGACGAGCGGCAATACGACCTATTTCTACAATGCGAACGGCTCTTCGGCGGGCAAGGCGACGACGAGCGGCAACACGACCTACTTCTACAATTCCAACGGCTCTTCGGCGGGCAAGGCGGTGG
>JAFYIW010000203.1 GCA_017538465.1 Victivallales bacterium | reverse complement strand
GACGGAGACGGTTTCTGAATACTGCTGATGAAAGCAAACCTTTCCAATCGGGAAAAGCGCTCGCTGGTGGAGGTGGAGGTCACGCTCCATCCGGAGGTCATTCGCGAGGCCTTTGTGGGCCGCGATGGATGCCTCTGGAAAATGCTCCGCATGGCCGTGATGGCATTCGTTTTCCTGTTGGCTCTGGGGGGCGAATTGGCTATGCCGCGCTTTTTTCCCGAGGTGCCGGTGCGGCCACTGACCGTCCTGGTGGCATATTGGGCTTGCCACTTGCCCCTGGGCTTCACTTTGCTAGTGGCCTGGTGCAGTGGATTTCTGCTAGATGCGGGAAGCGGACTGCTGCCTGGATGGCATGTCTTGGGAATGGGGCTGACGGCGGGCGCAGTCCATGCATTGAGTCACCGCGAGGAATGGCGAGAATTGGGTGGCTGGGGGCAGGCCGCCTTGGCGGGTGGCTTGGGGACTTTGGTGGCGGCTTGCTATGATGCCGTTGTGATGAATTATGCCATTGGTTGGAACGCATGGGGATGGTTTTTCTTGCGGGAAGTCCTGCTGGGAGGGCTCCTGGCGGCATTGGCGGCGGGACCGGTGCTGTTCTTCTGCGTGGACTGTCTGACGATTTGGGGAACCGGGAAGAAACTTTTCCTGCCCATGGAAAAGGCGCCGGCGGAACAGGAAAACATGCAAATGTATAGGCCATGAAGGGCTTTGCCTGGCTTCAGATTCGCCATTATCTCTTATATTATGGGATTGTGGCATTCCTTGGATTCTGCGAAGCATCCTCTGACTTTGAAGCCTGGGGATGACAGCATTCAATAATCTCGCGTCATTTTACAAGAGGAAGAAGTCAATCAAAATGAAGAGGTCAATCAAAATCGCCGTTGTCGGATGTTCCGGTCGTGGCAAGGGAATGATGGGGCTCATCGCGGAGATGGCGGATGTGGAAGTCATTGGCGTTTGCGATCTCTACCCAGATCGCGTGAAAGCCGCGCAGGAGCTTTTTGTGAAAGCGAATCGCTCGGAGCCCAAAGGCTACACGGACTACCGCAGGATGATCGACGATGGCGTGAAGCAGGGCCTGGAGGCGGTCTTCTGCCCGAGTTCTTGGCAATCTCACGTGGAGATCTGCCTCTATGCGATGGAGGCGGGACTATATGTCGCCACGGAAGTCGGCGGCGCCTACTCGGTACAGGCATGCTGGGACCTGGTGCGTACCTCAGAGCGTACGGGCATGCCGTGCATGCTGCTGGAGAACTGCTGCTATGGCCGTGAGGAGATGGCCATCCTCAATATGGTCAAGAAGGGACTCTTCGGCGAACTGGTGCATGCGGAGGGAGGCTATTGCCACGACCTGCGCCACGAAATCGACAACGGCAAGGAGAACCGCCATTACCGCCTGGCGAATTTCAAGCACCGTAACGGCGAACTCTATCCCACTCACGATCTGGGGCCCATTGCCAAATACCTCGATGTCAACCGCGGAAACCGCCTGCTCACGCTGACCTCCATGGCCTCCAAGGCCGTTGGCCTCAGGGCCTGGGCGCGGGCGAATCGTCCGGAGGGCGACGAACTGCGCGATTATGCCTTCAATGAAGGCGATGTGGTCACCACCATGATCAAATGCGCCCGTGGCGAGACCATCGTGCTTACCCATGACTGCAGCCTGCATCGGCCGTATTCCCGCCGGAACATGCTTCAGGGCACGAAGGGCATCTGGATGGAGGACAAGCACTCCATCTCCATTGAGGGGCTGACCAAATTACGCAAGGGACACTGGGATCCGGACTGCTGGCAGGACCTCAATGACTTCTGGAAGAAGTACGACCATCCGCTCTGGAAGAAATTCCAGGCCTCCGGCGTCAAGGGCGGACATGGCGGAATGGACTTCCTGGTGCTGCGCGCCTTTTTCGAGGCGGTGCAGAAACGCACCCAGACGCCCATCGATGTCTATGACACTGCCGTCTGGATGGCCATCACGCCGCTCTCCGAGGAGTCCATTGCCATGGGATCCATGCCCGTGCCCATCCCGGATTTCACCAATGGGAAATGGATTGACCCGCGTCCATACGTGAAGGGCACCTACTGCCTGGAGGAAATCTGCCGTCCCGGAGCACTGGAATAAGATTCGTCCGCCGTCCGCCGTCCGGCATAACGCATTGTTGATGCTCACTTCCTATCACAACCACAGCACCTGGAGCGACGGCACGGCGTCCATCCGTGAAATGGCATTGGCCGCCCGTGATGCAGGAATCACGGAGTTTGGAATCAGTGACCACCTGGTGCTGGCTCCGAATGATGTGGTTGCCGAGAATGCACGTCTCTGGAGCATGGAGCCCAATCGCCTTGCGGACTATGTCCAGGAGGCGTTGGAAGTCAAAGACGAACTGGAGACAAGGGAGTTCCGGTTTCGCATTGGCGTGGAGGCGGACTACTTTGACGAGACCATCGGCGACCTGAAGGCGAAGCTGGTGGCATATCCGCTGGATTACGTGATCGGCGCCTGTCATTATTCAGGGGATTTCCCCATTGACCATTCTGCGGAACTTTGGGAGCCTCTGGACACTCAGGCTCGTCATCAAGTGTGGGAAGTCTATTTGCGAAAACTCCTTGGTCTTTGTGCGGCGGGGTGCTTTGATTTTGTCGCCCATCTCGACCTCCCCAAGAAATTCGGAGAGTTCCTTCCTGCGGCTTTGGCACCGCTAATGGAAGAGGTTCTTCGGGCTGTCGCAAAGACCGGACTATCCATTGAAATCAACACGGCAGGATGGGACAAGCCGTGTCAGGAGTGCTATCCATCCGAGGCGTTGTTGCGTCGCGCGGTGGAATTGAACATTCCCCTGCTGGTCAATGCGGATGCCCATGCGACGAGTCAAACCAGGCGCCATTTCCCTGAAGCTTATTCCATATTGAAGTCTCTGGGCGTTAAGCAGGTCTGCGAGTTCATAAAACGCCAGCGGCAGATGATTCCCGTGCCCTAAACTATATCCATTGTGTCAAATCAGGCTTTGCCTACCCAATGAGCAATTCGCGAAGTTGTTCGGCGGTGAGCATTGGCGGAAGGGTATCCAGGTCATCTGGCCCATTGGCCAGCACGGCATTGGCGATAGTGCGTTTGCGGTTTTGCATGTCGAGGACCTTTTCCTCCACCGTGTCCTGGGCAATCATCCGGTAGGCGAAAACGGGGCGAGTTTGTCCAATGCGATAGGCGCGGTCAATCGCCTGCGCCTCGGCGGCTGGATTCCACCAAGGGTCCAGAATATAGACATAATCCGCCGCTGTGAGATTCAGTCCCACACCGCCTGCCTTCAGGCTGATGAGAAAGACGCCAATGGAGGCATCCTCCTGGAACTTTTTCACCAATTCGCCTCGGTTTTGGGTCTGGCCGTCCAGATAGCAGTATTGCCAATGGGCTGCGCTGAAATCCCGCTCGACGGCCTTGAGCAGTTGGGTGAATTGGGAGAAAACCAGCACCTTGTGACCTGCTTCCAAAAGTCCTTCGAGCTGTTCATGCAGGAGGGTGATTTTAGCGGAGGCCACGGTAGAACAGCTGGGATTCACCAGCCCGGCATGACAGGCTGCCTGACGCAGCCGCAACAATGCACCAAGCATATTGGTCTGGGTTGGCAGTTCACCGGATTTGCCGAATTCCTGACGGTAAAAATCCCGTAATTCGTTATAATAATGGCGTTGGGGAGTGTCCAATTCGCACCACAGAACCTGTTCGGTCTTGGGAGGCAATTCGGTTGCCACCTGTTCCTTGCGTCGCCTCAAAATGAATGGCGAGACGTATTGGCGAAGACGGTGCGCGGTGTCGCTTTCAGGAGCCAGCAAAGCGGATTCGCGGCCCAATGCCGCCACAAAGCGGCTGGAGAAGAGCCCAGGATTCAGGAACGCGAGTTGGCTGAAGAGTTCCGCAAGGTGGTTTTCAATTGGCGTGCCCGTCATCGCAAGGCGGTGTTCTGCCTGAAGTGCACGGGCGGCCTTTGCGGTCGCGCTTTCGGCGTTCTTGATGGCCTGGGACTCGTCCAGAATCACATAATGAAAGGGAATCTTCGCCAGTTCCGCAAAATCCTGCCGAAGTGTCCCGTAAGTGGTGAAGACCACATCGTATCGGGCGAACCATTCCAGCGTAGCCAGGCGGGAACTTCCGTAGTATTGGCCGATGCGCAAGTGCGGGGCGAAACGCTCCGCCTCCGCCGTCCAGTTGAAAAGCAGGGAACT
>JAFYIW010000202.1 GCA_017538465.1 Victivallales bacterium | reverse complement strand
CGGAAAAGTCCGATGGCGACAGCATCGAGGAACCTCGTTTCCTGCGTCAGGAGTTCATGGTGAAGGAAGGTCTCAAAACGGCCGTGATTTATCATTTCACGGACGATTCGGGCGTGGTCCATCTGGATGGCACGGCATTGCCCAGTAATCGCAAGATCGAGCCAGGTCGGCGAATCCAGGCCTTTGAGGTCACCGACCTGCTCACGCCTGGCCCACATGCGATTGGGGTGCGGGCCATCAACCATGGCGGACCGCGCGGGACCATCCTGCGGCTCAATCTCATCTACGAGGACGGCTCGGAGACGGACGTCTTCTCCGACGAGTCGTGGGGCGCGCTCAAGGAGGAGCAGCCCGGCTGGTGCAAAGTCGGCTTCACGGGCGAGACTCAGGAGCCGGTCTGCTTCGGCATGGGGGCCATCCCTCCCTGGGGGACTTTGATCGACACGGACTTCTTCTACAGCGCCGACGCGCTGGCCACCCTTAAAAAGGCCAAGTGCGAGCGCGACGCACGCATCGCGGCGCTGGCGGAGAAGATCGCGCAGGAACCGCGCGAGGCCAGCAGGGTCGTCTACAAAAACGGCCTGCCGGTGATTCAGATCGGCGAAAAGGACTACTCGCCGATGATTTATATGAGCCACTTCTGGCAGGGCTACGACTCCAACCCGGACTTTGTGAAGAACGTCGAGCATTTCCGGGACGCCGGCATCCACCTCTATGGCCTCGGCGTGGAGGTCGCCGACGTCTGGAGTGGCTACGACAAATTCGACTTCTCGCTCGCCACGGAAAAGATTGCCCGGATGCTAGACCTCGACCCCGATGCGCGCATCCTCTTCTGCATCGGCGCCTATCAGGCTCCAAAATGGTGGGTGATGGACAATCAGGACGAGCTGGTGCGCTATGCGAACGCCGAGGTCAATTTCAGCGAAAACGACACTAACAGCAACTGCGCACAGCCCTCCTACGCCTCCGAAATCTGGTGCACGGAGTTTTCCGACTGCGTGCGGCGACTGATTGAATACCTCGAGGCCTCGCCCTACGCCAGCCGAATCTTCGGCTACCGCATCGACTCAGGAGTCTATCTGGAATGGCATTACTACGGAATGGGTGGCTTCGAACCCGACGTCTCCGAACCCATGAGCCGCGCCTTCCGCAAATGGCTGACCGAAAAGTATGGCACGGACGAAGCCCTCCAGACCGCCTGGGACGACCCAACCGCCACCCTCGTCTCCGCACACATGCCCGGCCAGGCAATGCGCGAACACAACGGCGCGGGGAGCATCCGCGATCCCAAACTCGACCGTGCGGCGGTGGACAGTCTGCGCTGCATGGCCGACTGCCTCACCGACCTGATGCTTCGCGTGGACCACATCGCCAAGGAGGCCAGCCACCGCAAGGCCCTCGTCGGAAATTTCTGCGGATACTTCTTCGGGATGAACTTCCCTGCCGAAGGCTGGCACTTGGAGAACCGGCGCATCCTTGCGTCACCTGATGTGGATTTCCAGGCACAGCCGCCCTGCTATGACAAGCGCTTCCGCGACTTCGGCGAGGGCCAGCCCACCCGCAGTCTCGCCGAGAGCTATCGCGCCCACGGCAAACTCAATCTCATCGAATGGGACACCCGCACCCATGTCATCGTGGAACGCCGATACTCCTACGGCTGGACTCCCGCGGACAGCGTGAATCTGCTCGCCCGAGACTTCTCGCAGTCGCTCATCCGCGGCACCGGCTTCTGGTATTTCGACTTCGGTCAGGGGTGGTACGAGGACCCGCTCATCGGCGAATACCTCAAGAAGCTTCAGCCCATCCGCGAGAACGCCGCGGACTGCTCGTCCATCGCCCAGGTCGCGCTGGTCGGCGACCTGGAGAGCGTCTATTATCACGGCGTCGAGAAAATCAACGCCACCATCACCAGCGCCATCAACGGAACGCTCCACGCCGCCACCCACGCCGGCGCACCCTTTGACGCCATCGTCAGCACTGACCTCGGAATGGAGACCCTGCCCGACTACAAGGCATACATCTTCCTGAATCTCTGCTATGCCACGCCCGAACACCGCGCCATCGTCGAACGCCTCCGCAAGGCCGGCAAGACGCTCGTCTGGCTCTATGCGCCGGGCTATCTCACCGCACAGGGCGCCGACCTGGACAGCCTTGAGGAGTTCACGGGGATGAAGATCACAGTCATTGACGATGACGGCAAAGCCCCCCCAAATGGTCTTCACCCAATCTTCAAGCCCACCGACGCCACGCCGTTCCACAACGGCTATCGCAAGCAACTCGCCGATGGCTCCGTGAGCTACTACTTCCCCGACGGCATCCTGACGGCCGACACTCTCCGCGACCTCCTCCGCACCGAAGGCGTCTTCATCTATGGCGGCGATGCCAACACCGCGCTCTATGCGAATGGCTCCTACTTGTGCTTCACCACCTCAAAAGCCGGCAGGCGCGTCATTCGCTTCCCACAGCAAGTCCGTCTGCTCCAGCTCTTCCCCGAACGCAAGGAAGTCGATGGGCTCGGCGACTCCTTCACCTTTGACGCCGCTGAAAACACGACCTACCTCTTCCAGTATTTCAAGGAATAAATGTGGAGCAAGATGTTTCGTGATGTCGCAAAATTCTTTCTCGCTGTTCTTCTCGTCGCTCTTGCGTTCCCGCTGAGCGCCGCGCGGCTCCTGGCGCCCACGGGGCAGCCCTACCGCGCCATCGTCAAGGCCGATGACGATGCACGCGCCGCGGATTTGGCCGCCCGGGAACTGCAGACCTGGCTGGAGCGCGAGTTCGGGATGCCTCTCCCCATCGTCGCCGAGACACCCGAGGCGCCTGCCATCCGGGTCGGGGCGGCGGCCGGCTTGGCCACGGATTTGTCCGACGAGCCCGCCGACGCGTTTCTCGTGCGCACCGCCGAAAACGGCGACCTGCTCATCGCGGGCGTGGACAACCACGGGGAGCCCGAATTCGGGATGATGAATCCCTGGCGTGACATCGAGCTGATGAACGCCGAAGCCGGCGTGAGCCTGCTGGAGGCGGCCGGCACCGCCAATGGCGTCTATGCGTTTCTTGAAAACGAATGCGGCATCCGCTTCTACGGGATTGGCCCCGACGGCACGGATGTCCCGGAACTCACGCAGGACCTCCAGCTAGGCGACCTGGACTACCGGCAAGCCCCGCGTTTCGCCTACCGCTACCCATGGATCTCCTTCCTGGCACGGGATCCCGAGACCGCCTACTGGCAGCGGCGCGTGGGCTTCGGCGGCGCCGCGCCTGTCCAAATCATCCACGGCTTCTGGCTGATGAACCAGTACCGCGACTCCCATCCGGAGTTCTTCGCGCTCACCGAAGACGGCGGGCGGGCCTTCGCCAACGAGCATGCCGTCTCCGGACAGGGCAACCTCTGTCTCCACAACGAGGCGATGATGGATGCCTTCCTGGACCTCATCGCAGAATACTTCGCGAAACACCCCGGCCAGGAGGTCTTCCCGATGGGGGCCAACGACGGCCTCTTCCAAATCTGCGCATGTCCGGAGTGTCAGGCGGACCTGGCGCATCCGCACCGCGAGGGAACTGGAGACTTCTCCTGGCACATCTGGGGCTTCGTGAACCGCATGGCCAAACGCCTGGCCGAACGCTGTCCGGGAAAGTTCCTCGGATGCATCGCCTACGAGAAATACCTCGAGCCGCCAGAGGGAATGGTCTTCGAGCCGAATGTCATCGTGATGCTCTGCCACGCCCGCAGCGCCCTTGCGAACCCGCAGGCCGCCCAGGAGTTCCATGACCGCATCGGGCACTGGCTCCAGTACACCAGCCAGCTCTATTTCTGGGACTGGTATCTGACCCACTGGCCGCCCTCCCACAACCTCCCCATCCTTTACGCCCGCACCATCGAACGCGAAATCCGACACCTCGCCGCCGACCCGCGCATGCGTGGCGAATTCATCGAGGACGAAAACCGCCCGCAGATGTACGAGTTCGGCTTCGACCGCCCGGGTCAGCCCTGCATCATCCAGCCGAACCTCTACCTCACCGCAAAGCTCCTGTGGAACCCCGCTCGCAAGGTCGCCGACCTCCTGGAGGAATTCTACGTGCGCTACTATGGCCCGGCCGCCCAGCCCATGAAGACCTTCTGGGAACTCGCCCAGGATGCCTACGAGACGGCCATGCGGGAAAACGCCAAGCCAGCCCCCGAGGAAATCTTCCCGCCAAATGTCATTGCGACATTGGAGGGATGTCTTGAGACCGCACTGGCTGCCACGCCAGTGGATGGCGTCCACCATCGCCGCATCGCCGCCCTCCAGGCCGAATGCGCCAGCGGCTTCACCCGCATCAAGAACCTCGCCGCCAATGCGGACGCGACCTACGCCGCGCCCGTGGTGACCACGCCCGACGAGGTCGTCAACGCCCCCGCCAAGGAACTCGCGACCATCGACGGACTCCCCGCCAGTCCCCAGACCATCCTGCAGATCGCCTATGACCGCAGCAACCTCTATTTTCTCATCACCTGCCACGAGCCAGCGATGGAGCAGCTCGTCACAAACGCGGAACACTTTGACGCAGACGAGGAGTCGCCTTGGAACGACGATGGAATCGAGCTCTTCATCGGGCCGGATTTCGAGGACAAGGCGACCGTGTATCACCTCATCATCACGGCGGGCAATGTCCTCTGGGACGCCCGGCAGTTCTCCCCTCTGCGCGGCGACAAGTCCTGGGACTCCAACGCCCACACGGGAGTCATCCGCGAGGCTGACCGCTGGGCGCTGAAAATCACCCTTCCCGTGGACGCCCTTGGCGTCACCGACCCCAATTTCGCGCCCGACCTCCTTCTGCAGGTGTACCGCAGCCGCAAGGCCGGTGGCTTTCTGGAGTCCTCCGCCTGGATCCCCACCGGCGAAGGCGTCTATTTCCAGCCCGAGCGCTTCGGGCGACTCAAATTCGCCCACTGACACTTTCGCCGCGCCATTCCCCTTTACCGAAGACAATCCTCTGGCGCCTTGGAAACCATACCCGTCATCCGAATAGAGAATCTCCGCAAGGACTTCCCGATGGGGGACACCGTTGTGCACGCCCTCAAAGGACTTTCCTTTGCCATGATGCCGGGCGACTACATCGCCATCATGGGCACTTCCGGCTCCGGCAAATCCACGCTCCTCAATATCCTGGGATGCCTGGACACCCCCACCTACGGAGAATACTTCCTTGAAGGCGAGGATGTCGCCCACATGAACGACCGGCAGCTCTCCGACATCCGCGGACGCAAATTCGGCTTCATCTTCCAGTCCTTCAACCTCATCGCCCAACTCACTGTCCTGGAAAACATCGAGGTGCCGCTTTTCTATCAGGGCTGGACCGAGAGCGCAAGCCGCCAGCGTTCGCTGGAACTGGCCAAACTGGTGGGCCTCGAGCACCGCATGAACCACCGCCCTAACGAACTCTCCGGGGGACAGCGACAACGCGTCGCCATTGCCCGCGCCCTGGCCAACGACCCCTCCATCATCTTCGCGGACGAGCCCACCGGCAACCTTGACCACGCCACCGGAATTGAAATCATGGAAGTCCTCGACCGTCTTGCCCGGCAGGGACACTCCATTATCCTGGTGACGCATGAGCGCGCCATCGCCGAGCACGCGCCGCGCATCCTGCATATCGCGGATGGCATGATCGCCCAAGACGAACGGCGCTGAGGCTCACGCGACTCTCTCACGGCACGATCTGCGTGCCGATGCCCTCGTGGGTGAAGACCTCCAATAGAATGGAGTGCTTCACGCGGCCGTCAATCATGTGGACTTGGCCGACGCCGGCCTGGATGGCCTCGCGTGCGCTGTTGAGCTTGGGGATCATCCCGCCGGAAATCACGCCGTCGGCGATCATCTGGTCGATTTCATCGCAGTGGATGGTCGCGATAAGGGAGTTCGGGTCATTGGGGTCGCGCAGCACGCCGGGCACATCGGAGAGGAAGACCAGTTTCCGCACCTTCATTTCGCTGGCGATTTCGCAGGCCGCCATATCCGCGTTGATATTGTAGATTCCGCCATTGAGGTCACATGCCAGAGGCGCGATCACGGGAATCTCGCCGCGAGAGATGATCCACTCCAGCTGCGGGGTGTCCACATTGACCACCTTGCCCACGAAACCCAGATCCAGCGGCTCATGCGTCACGGCATCCGTGGTGCCAATTTTCTGGCAGCGCAGGATATTCTTGCCGGACACCGGCGTGGAAGACGCATGGCACTGTTCACGGAGATACTCCGCCAGATGCGCATTGACCACATTGTGCAGCACACGGTCCACCACCTTGATGGTCGCCGCATCCGTATAGCGCAGCCCGTTGATGAACTTCGCCTGGATATTCTCCTTCTTCAGCTCCGCGTTGATCGCCTTGCCGCCGCCGTGGACCACAATGGGATTCATTCCCGCGACTTTCATGAAGGCCACGTCACGCAACACGTCATGCGCGCGGTCAAGGTCCTCCATCGCGCTGCCGCCGAACTTGACCAGCACCGTCGCGCCGTAGAACTGCTGAAAATAGGGCAGCGCCTCAATGAGCACCTCTGCCTTGTCCTGCTCTTTCTGAATGTCTAGCATTTTCGTGAAATCAACTGAGAGAAGTTACGTACTGGCTGTACTATAAAGGGCGCTCTCTTCGCCGCCAGCCCCCGCGATGGGGAAGACCGCGGCTGCCCGTCACGTTTTCCAGCAATGTCTGCGCACAACGCATGCCGAAAATCGCGGTGACGGTGACCATGCTACCCAATGGTCGTTTGGCCCCGGGGGCCTCGCGCAATGTCTCGGCGGCTTCCGCATCCCCCGGCGACTCGACGGGCAGTTCGGGAGAATAGACGCAGGTGATGCCATGGGTGATGCCTCGCCTTCGCATTTCTTTGCGAATCAACTTGGCGAAAGGACATCCTGAAGTCTTTGACAAGTCGGCGACAGTAATCTGTTCCGGGGAGATCTTGTTGGCCGCACCCATGCTGGAAACTACGGGAATGCCACGTTTCACGCAGGCCTCCAGCAACGCCAGCTTGGCGGAGCGCTCGTCAATGGCGTCCAGCACGCCATCCCAATGCGGACGCCGTTCCAGCAGCGTGATGACATTTTCAGGCGTCAGGCGCTCGGTGACGACTTCCACCTCCAAACGAGGCTGAATATCCAACAGGCGCTCCGCCATGACCTCGGCCTTGAGTCGGCCGACGGTGCTGCGCAGCGCCACCAGCTGGCGATTCAGGTTGCTCTCCTTCACGGTGTCGAAATCCGCCAGCGCCAGCGCACCGACGCCGCTCCGGCCCAATGCCTCAGCCGCCCAGGAGCCCACTCCGCCAAGCCCGCAGACTAGGAAGGCGCTCTGGGCCAGCCGCGCGACGGCACCGCCGCCAAGCAGCAGTTCAAGTCTGGAAAGGGCTTCGGATGACATTGGCTCTGAGGGATTTTCGCAGGCGATTCCGGCAACAAAAAAGCCTGATGCGGGGAAAAGGAGAGGGAAAACGCACCAGGCTCGAATAAATTGGCATCTCCAAGCAGAGTCGAACTGCTGTTACCAGGATGAAAACCTGATGTCCTAACCACTAGACGATGGAGACGCTTGCCGTAAACTGTGTTAACATATTCCCTCAAACGGATTTTTCAAGGTGGACACGGCAAAAGCCTTCCATTGTGGCCTATATTAACCAGGTTCGCCAATTCCCCCCAACCCGCCAATCATCTTTATGACTTCGCAGCCTTTCCCCATCCTCGGCGCACAGCTGGATGTCGCGCGCCAAAAGGAGCCCGTCGCCTTTGTCAAGACCTTCATTGACCAGCTGGCGCAACACGGCTACAACGCGCTCTATTTCTATGTCGAGATGAGCATCCGGGTGCCCGTGGTGGACTTCCAGCCGGAAGACGAGTCTTATTCAGTGGACGAGGTGCGCGAAATCGTCGCCTATGGCCACCAGCGAGGAATCCAGGTCATCCCCGCGCTCGAACTGGCCGGCCATGCGGACAAGTTGCTCTTGCAGCCGAATTTCGCGCACCTGCGGGAGTCCGATACCGAACTGTGCATCAGCCACCCGGGAACCCTCCAGCTCATCGAGACTTTCCTGGAGCAGACACTGCCGCTCTTCGATTCGCCTGTCGTGCATCTCGGCTATGATGAGCTCTTCAACCTCGCCTCCTGTCCGCGCTGCCAAGAGCGCCTCGCTCATGGCGAAACACGCCCGGAAATTTTCCTCAAGCATCTCAAATGGCTCGTCGAATTGGTCCAACGACGTTTCCCCAATCGGCGAATGCTCATCTGGGACGACATGTTCGAGTTCTTCCCGGAACTGCTTCCGCAACTTCCCAAAGCCCTCGAATTGGTGGACTGGGAATATGACCCCGTGGTGGACAACAAGCACGGAAAATTCGGCAACCGGGTTCTGCGCAATAGCCTGCAGCAATATCAGGCAAACGGCCTCAAAGTACATGTCGCCCCCCGCGAATTGCGCTGGCAGAACCTGGCCACATATTTCGACTATGCCCGGAACTATCCCAATGCTGGCCTGGACATGACTGCCTGGTGTCATCAGGACGACTTTACGCACGCCTATCTCCCGCTGGTCGCCGCCACGCCGCTGGCCTGGCAGGGCGCCGCTCCCGAAGAGTGCGCCGAATATCTCGCCAAGACGCTTCTGGCGAACCCCACGCCAACGCAAATCCACGCGCTCCAGACATTCTATGCCTTGCCACGAATCACCGACCTGCCCTTCGCCAATGCCAAAAACGGCGGCTTCCTGCGACGCCCCAATCCACTCACTGATACATTTGACACACAACTGCTTTTGCTAGAAGACACGCTAACGTCGCTATTTGGCGCAGGGCGTTCCGAATTGGCCAACGACATCCTCGAGGATATGCTCCTGCATGTCAAAAAACGCCAGCTCCTTCAGGAGACCATGGCCTGGATGAGCCGGCTGATTCGCCATTTGACCGCGCCAGAAAGCGCCAATGCCCTCAAGGAACACTGGAAAACCTACGGCCAGCTCCGCCTGGAACAATGGAACCGCCTGCGCCCCGGCCTTCCGCACCCGAAACTGGACGCGCTGCTGGCCGACGCTCAAGCGGCCATCGACGCCACGCTGGCCCGCTCCGCCACCATGCAGAGCCGACTCGAACTCCGTTTCGTGCTTCCCGACTGGCACGGCGTCCAGCGCGTCGAATTGGTAGTGCGGAAAACTGGAACCGATGACTTCAAGGTCGTCTATCAGGGCCTGCCCAAACCTGGCGACGATGGCGAGCGGCCGTTTTTTACCATGGACATCCCGCTGGATTCGGCGGACATCTGCGACCTGCGCCTTCGCTCGACCGGCCACAACGGCCTTGGCGTGGTCTATGCCAGAGTGATCGCCGACGGCAAGTCCGACCTGCTCCCGACCCAGGTCACGCAGGTCTCCGGCGAGGTCATTGACCCGCAAAACATCCTCGCCGACAACACGACCTGGTGCATGATCGGCAACCGAGACGGCGTGGCGAGTTTCTTCCGCACGGAACTTCACGGTCTGGTCCACGAGATCGTGGTGAGTTTCAGTCCGATGGGAACCACTCCGCTCCCCCGTGTGGAATTGGGCACCGCTCTCCCTCACATTGATGCGGTCGCGGAGGAGCTCGGCATCACGCTTCAGGAGGACACCCGCAAAGGCTGGAACGTCGGGCTGTTGCGGGAGCCCTTCCCCGATTTTCTGACTGCGAAGGTCGCCGAAGAACGCTGGAAATGGATTGGCGGGACTGTCACTCCTGAACTTCATCACGACTTTGAGCAAATCGAGGCCATCGCCCGTAAAAAACTCGCTCTGCGTCTGTGGGGCAGTTATTTCTTCCAGCACGTCATCCTCCATGGCGGAGCGGCGAACACGGGCAATCCCGACAAGCTGCTCGGCGACCGCAGCGGACTCTTCCAGCTCATGGTCGCAATGGGGGCCATCCCATATCTTCCCGACCGACTTACCGCCACCTGGATGCGTGGGATGAGCGACTCCTACCGCGCCGGACATGAAGGCCGGCTCGGCATCTGGGCGCGTTCCTGCGGCTGGATCCACCGCGAGGTGGTCGGCGAGGTCGTGCGGCTCGGACGGCTGGAATTCGAAGTATTGCAGACGCCATTGGATTTCATCCCGATGGAGGAACTCCCGGACGTCCAGCCAGGCGACCCGGTCATCGCCATCCACATCCCGGGTGGCTGTCCGCTTGACCCGAAGGAGGTGAAAAACTCCCTGGCGTTGATGAAAAGCCACTTCGCCAATCTGAGGCCCCGCTATGCGGTCTGCCACTCCTGGTTCCTCAACCCGTTCTTCGCCGAAAAGCTGCCCGACGGCAACTTCGCGCATTTCCAGCGTCTCGGACGACTTGTCCCCCAAAATCCCTCCGAGGAGGTCCCCTGGTTCGTCTTCGGCAAGGAGAAGGCCGAGGAGATCGACTGGCAGAATCTCAAGCCCGCCAGCCGTCTTCAACAGCTCATCCGCGACGAATATCTCGCTGGACGAAAACTCTACGCCTGGGGCATGGTGGTCCCGCTCATGGAGTCTCCCAAGCCTCCAAAATCCGAACAGCCGTGATTTGAAAAGTGCAAAAAAGAATTTATAGTAAGGGAAATCACTTCTTACTACCTGAAAAATGACCCGCAGCTACTGGCGATACCTCTTTACCTACTCCTACCGATTCTATTTTAGAAGCGGTAGTGGTATCGCTGTGTCTTGAGCGCAAAAGCAGAATCCCATCACGCAGAGCGTCCAAGAAAGAAAAGAGGCCAGCAAGTTTTCCCTAGCCCCGCAGCGATACCACTCGCCGCGGGGTTTTTCATTTTCGACTTCATGCTTCAATTCATCATTCATTTCCATTAGGAACACACAACCATGATTGTCGT
>JAFYIW010000201.1 GCA_017538465.1 Victivallales bacterium | reverse complement strand
GTGGCCAAAGTCGGCGACGCGACGGAACAGGGCGTGGCCAAAGTCGGCGACGCGACGGAACAGGGCGTGGCCAAAGTCGGCGACGCGACGGAACAGGGCGTGGCCGAAGTCGGCGACGCGACGGAACAGGGCGTGGCCAAAGTCGGCGACGCGACGGAACAGGGCGTGGCCGAAGTCGGCGACGCGACGGAACAGGGCGTGGCCGAAGTCGGCGACGCGACGGAACAGGGCGTGGCCAAAGTCGGCGACGCGGCTAAACAGGGCGTGGCCGAAGTCGGCGACGCGGTGGAACAGGGCGTGACCGAAATCGACACGAAGGCCAAGAAAGCCAGCGAGGCCCTGACTACGCAGAGCACTGAGATTCAGCAGCAACTCAGTGAACAATACACCATCACCATAGAGGCGATGGAGGAAGAAAAGGCGGCGGCCAAGCAGGCGGAACTGCAAAAAGAGGAGCTCAGCCATAAGCTCGACAGTCGAAAGGAAATTGCGATGATACTCTTCGACTGTGCTCAGTCCACCTTCCAGACCGGCAATCAAAACACCATCGCCTCCGCCGTCGCATACGACCTCCTCAGCGACTTCAACCAATTCTTCCTGCAATCCCCCCGCTTCCGGCTGCTTTCCCGCCAAGACGACCAGGTGGTCGATGCCGAAAAGATCCGTATTCTCGACAACGCAGCCGCCGCAGGAACTCTTGACGATCTCCACAAGATTGGAATGGACCTGGGGCTGGATTACGTCGTGACGGGAGCGCTCAAGCAACTCTATATCGCCCCTCTGGAAGTCACCACCATTCAGTTGACGGGAAACCGGACCTCATCCATCTCCCGCGCCATGATTGAATTGGATTACCGCATCGTCAACATCGCCACCAGGGAGATTCTCTGGGCAGACCACATCTTCATCGACCTGACTCCGGCGGAAATCAAAGGCATCGGCTACGATGTCGTGACCCTGTATCATGCGCTGACCAACATGGCAAGCCGCCGAATCGCTGAGGCAATGGATGCCATTTCGCCAATCCGAGTGATCAAAGTGCTGCAGAATGGACAGTTCCTGCTGGATCGTGGCGGCAATCTCATCATCCCAGGTTCCTTCTTCGACATCTTCCGTCAAGGCGAGCCCATTCTCGATTCCGAGACCGGCGAGGAACTGGGGCGCCCCGAGGAGCAGCTGGCGACCATTCAAATCAAGCGAGTGGATCCCAGAAACTCGTATGGCGAAATCGTCATCGGCAGTGGCGTCATCACCCCCTCCGACATGGAGGGCGGCATCATCGCACGGCCACACCGCGATCCGATTTACCTGTCACCGGCCCCCGCCCCCGCTCCCGCCGCGCCTCCGGTCATTAAACTGCCCTTCGACAAATAGCGGCGGACAGACGGCGTATTCCAGCAGTGCCATGCGTCACAATAGCGTGTGGCACTGCTTTTTCCTGGGTCGGCTCCGCACCTGTTTTCTCCAGCCACTCCTTGCCAAAGCTCTCCTCCCATCAGATATGGATGCTGGTCACCATGTCGGTGGTCGTCATCGCTCTGCGTGCCCTCCCCTTTCTAGTATTCCGGGGCGGCCAACGCAAACTCCCGCCGATTCTCGGCTACCTTGGTCAAGTACTGACTGCGGCCGCCATCGCGATGCTGTGCGTTTATAGCCTGGCCAGCCTCTGCGATTTCAGCCAGCCACAATATTCCCGGCTACTTTATGCGCTGCCCGCCACCTTGGCGACAATCGTCTTGCAGGCGTCTCTGCGCAACCCGATGCTCTCCATCTGCGGCGGCACTGCCTGTTACATGCTTTTACTACATTATTTATAGTATCTTGCAAGATGACAGTCTATTCGGTTTGGCGGCAAAAACTGTCAAACGACGATATGCCATTCCCGTTGACATTTATTGCGCTATATTAACACCGTCTTTCCCCTTCCACAATTCACCCAACAGACAATGACCATGAAACAATTCCTTCTCGCACTTTTTGCGCTGCCCGTGGCATTGGCGGCCGGTTCGCTCTCTTTCCATCGCAACTATATGGATCATGCCGTTCTGCAACGCGACCAGCTAATCGGAATCAGCGGTTTGGCCACGCCTGGAGCGGAAGTGCAATTGATCATTGACTCGGATTGCCCGGATTATCCCGTCAAATACGACTTGTCCTGCGAGGCGGATGAAGATGGCGAATGGGAAGTGAAAGCCGAGCTTCCGGCGGGTGGCCCTTTGACCATCACCGCCAAATGCGGCGAAGAGGTGGTCACCCTGGAGGACGTGCTGGTCGGCGAAGTCTGGATTTGCTCAGGGCAGTCGAACATGGAGCAGCCGATTTGGGGAGCCAGCCCCTTTTGGCGGGTGATTGATGGCAATTATGTCGCCCAGCAGATGCCCACTTTGCCGCAAATCCGGCATTTCCGAACGCAAAAGTCCACCTCGCTGGAAATGGAGCAGGAAGACCCCCTTGGCGTTTGGGAAGTGCTTACTCCAGAAAGCGCCTTGCATACCAGTGCAATCGGATATTTCTTTGCCCGCCAACTCTATCGCGACCTCCAGGTGCCCATCGGCATCATCGAGGCCAATTGGGGTGGCATGCCCATTCGCTCCTTCATGTCCCGTCAGGCATTCCAGGCGATTGACCGCGAGGATGTTCTGCTCCAGATTGACACCATTATCGAAGACGCCAAAGACACCGACTACGCGGAGCTTCCAAACGACCTGCAGAAGCGCTTCGAGGTAATGACCAAACGATGGGAGGAAAAACTCATGGCCACGGAGGATTCCGCTGACCGCGAGGCCGCCCAAAATTGGATGGACCCGGAACTGGATGAGGCGGAGTGGGAGTTGTTGCCCGCCACTATCGAGGCCACTGGCTTCTTACGCGACCGTGCTCCGATTGGCGTGGAATGGTTCCGAACCACGGTCGAAATCCCCGCTGATTGGGCCGGACAGACACTGCTGCTTTCTTTGGGGGCAATCGACGAAGTGGACACGACCTACTTCAATGGCGTGCAAGTCGGTTCTCTGGGCTTCGTGGTCCCGAATTTCTGGGAAGTGCCCCGCAAGTATGTCGTGCCTGCGGAATTGGTGAAGGCTGGACAGGCGGTGATTGCCATCCGTGAAGTGAATTCGGCGGGGGCCAGCGGACTCTTCGGCCCAGAAGAGGAATGGTTTGTCGCACGGCAGGACGCACCAGAGGAGAGGATTCCATTGAACAACGGCTGGCGTCACCGTCTGGAAGGCAAGCTGGATGCCGCAGTTGGCCTCATGCGTCCTACGTCAGGCACCAGCAATCTCCCCATTGACCAGCCCAACACCGCAACCACGCTCTTCAATTCGATGGTGGCTCCCTGGCGGCGCTATGCCGTGCGCGGCGAAATCTGGTATCAGGGCGAATCCGATTGCGGTCGGGAGCCGGAATACTACATCTTCCAACAGGCGATGGTGGCTGACCGTTGCCTCCAGTGGCACAACGATGACTATGCGTTCCTCTGGTGCCAGCTCTCCGGCTTCGAACACCATTGTCCCGACAACCGTGGGGCAGAGGACTTCTGGAAGGAAAATGATCCCAACCGAAACCACCCGTGGATCCACTTCCGCAATATGCAGCGCCTGCTGCTGGATGTCATCCCCAACTCCGGCATGGCAGTGACCATTGACCACGGCGACGCCTACGACATCCACCCCCACCGCAAGGAGGAGGTCGGTTTCCGGCTCGCCAAGGAGGCCGAACGCATCTGCTACGGTTATCCGGGCGTCACCGCCGGGCCGTATTATAAGTCGTCTGAAGTCAAGGGCAACAGGATGATTCTGCAGTTCGACAATGTCGGCGCCGGGCTGGCCTCGCTGGACGGCAAGCCGCTGGGCTGCTTCGCCATCGCCGGGGCCGACGGGAAATACTTCTGGGCGAACGCCGAAATCGTCGGCAACACGGTGGTCCTCACCGCCCCCGAGGTTCCCGAGCCGGTCAAGGCCTCCTACGGCGCCGTGACCTATGACGAGCGGCTGAATTTCGGAAACGCCAACGGCTTCCCCGCCAGCCCGTTCTTCACCGAAAAACCCGCCTGGAAGAAATAACGCTCGATGCCAAGCCCCTTGGCGCCTCTCGCCCGGGGGCTATATTTCATAACATGTTGCATTACAAATAGTTATAACATCAAACCCAATCCGTCACCAATTTCCGCTTTTGGATTGCCCGTTTATGAAACGACTTCTCACTTTCCTGTTGGCGCTTCCCCTGGCCCTGGCCGCCGGCACTCTCTCGTTCCACCTGAATTTCCAGGACCATGCGGTGCTTCAGCGAGACCGCCCCATCGAAATCAGCGGTCTGGCGACACCTGGTGCGGAGGTGCGGGTGGACATTGAGCCCACTTGTACCCGCTATCCCGTCGGCAAGCAACAGCTGTCGGGCGTGGCGGATGACTCTGGCGAGTGGAAAGTCATGGTCACCCTTCCCGCAGGCGGTCCCCTGGCCATTACTGCGTCCACCAGCGAAGAGAGTATCACGATTTCGGACATTCTGGTCGGCGAGGTCTGGCTTCTGACGGGACAGTCGAACATGGAGATACCGCTTTGGGGCGATGTCCCCTTCGTGCGCGTGGACGACGGCGAGTATGTGCGAAGCCAGCTTTCCAAGCTCCCGCATATCCGCTACTTCGAAACCCAGAACACCCTCTCTCCTGGGCAAGAACAATCGGAACCCGTCGGCCGCTGGGTGGCCTTCCATGCGGACGAGCCGACGACCGTCAGCGCGGTGGGGTACTTTTTCGCCCGCCAGCTCTATCATGACCTCCAGGTGCCCATCGGCATCATCAAGGGGCACTGGGGAGGGATGCTCATCCGTTCCTTCATGGCCCGCGAGACCTTCCTGAAATATTGTCCCGCGATGGTGGACTACACCGACTACATGCTGAAAAGCCATCAGGCAGCGGCCGCTGCAGGACGCTCGAATGAAGAATGGCTTACTGAAATGACCAAATATTGGGAGAAGCTGTTCCTGAACTCTGGCAACCCCGCCGACCGCGAAGCCGCACGTGGATGGGAGCAGCCAGACTACGATGATTCGGAGTGGACGCTCCTGGAGCCCACGCACGAGGCGACCTTCTTTGAAGTGGACCGCGCGATTATTGGCATCGAGTGGTTCCGCACTACCGTCGAAATTCCTCCAAATTGGGCAGGCAAACCGCTCGACCTCTACCTGGGACCGATTGACGAGGTGGACACCACCTATTTCAACGGTGTCCCCGTAGGCTCTACAGGCTTCGAAGTGAAGGACTTCTGGGCATTCCACCGCAAATACACCATTCCCGCCGAACTGGTCAAGGCTGGACGGGCGGTGATTGCCATCCGCGAGGCCAATTGTTCGCTTCAGGCTGGTCTCTATGGCCCAACGTCGGCCTGGTATCTCACCCCAGCGGGCAAGCCGTCCAAGCGACTGCCCCTCACCAATGGCTGGCGTCATCGGCGAGAGGGACTGCTGAACGCCCAAACTGGCTCGCTGATTCTGCCCATCCTCCAAAGAATCCAGGATCCCTTCCAATGCCCGTTCCTGCCCATGACCATCTACAACGCGATGATCGCCCCCTGGAAACGCTATGGCGTGCGCGGCGAACTCTGGTACCAGGGGGAAAGCGACACTGGCAGCGAAAAGGATTATTACCAGTTCCAGAGCGCAATGGTGGCCGACCGCCGCGCCATCTGGGGCGACGACTACGCATTCCTTTGGTGCCAGCTCTCTGGATATGAACGGCATTGCCCAGACGACCGCGGGCCAGAGGACTTCTGGAAAAACAACGATCCCAACCGAAATCACCCATGGATTCGTTTCCGCGACATGCAGCGGCTGCTCCTGAAGGAGATTCCGCTTTCAGGCATGGCAGTCACCATCGACCATGGCGACGCGTATGACATCCACCCGCACCGCAAGGAGGAGGTCGGCTTCCGACTCGCCAAGGAGGCGGAGCGCGTCTGCTATGGCTACCAGGGGATCACCGCTGGACCGTATTACCAGTCGTTTGAAGTCGATGGCAATAAGCTGATTCTGCACTTCGACAATGTCGGTGCGGGACTGGTCTCGCTGGACGGCAGACCGCTGGGATGCTTCGCCATCGCGGGTGCGGACGGCCATTATGTCTGGGCGGATGCGCAGATTGTCGGCGACACGGTGGTGCTCACCGCCCCCGAAGTCCCCGAGCCGGTCAAGGCATCATACGGTGCGGTGACCTACGACGAGCGGCTGAACTTCGGCAACGCCAATGGCTTCCCCGCCAGTCCCTTCTTTACCGAAAAGCCCGACTGGCTGAAGTGATATCTGGAGCGTCAGCAAGGCCACTGCAATGGAAACCTTTCGCCTTCCTCCGGGCAGGCCAGACAGTCTGCCCGGAAATTTTCCTTATGCTGAACGGCAGGATTTCCGCAGGAAATTATAGTATCGGGCATAGTTGTTTCATTCCAATTCAACCGTTCCGTTCGTGACCAGAGAAGAAGTATTAGAACAAATTTCCCTCAGTCTTCCTGAGGCGATAGAGTATTGCCTGCATCACGAGGTGGGATTGAGCGTTCTGCGCGAACTCGGCGCCAACGACCTGGACACACCGGGCGTGGACATCTTTCTGGCCTCCATGCCGACGACTCCGACCCGGCTGCTCGACCAGTTGATTCAGCGGGGCAACCCGGAGGTCACACGTCTGCTGAGCCAGAATCCCGTCCTGCACTCCAAACTGTCCGAGCAGCCTGACCCGGCGGTGCGCCAGCAGGTCGCGGAAAGTCGTCGCCTCTCCCCAGCCGTTGCCCAGCAATTGGCCCGGGATGAGGCCTTTGAGGTCCGTGTCGCACTGGCAAAAAACCCCATGATTCCCACCAATGTCCAGCGTATTCTGCTGCAAGACCCCGTGCCCTTTGTGCGACTGGCGCTGCTGGAGAACCGACGGCTGGAACCCGAATTCATGGACGGCCTGAGCGATGACCTGAACCCAACCGTCCACGCCTGTACGCTTCTGACGCCGAAGCTCTCGCCGGTCTGCATGAAATCCTGGGCGGAATTCGACGAGGAGCTCTGCCAGCTTGCGTTGACGCGCCGCAACGACCTCCCGCCCGCCATCGTTGGCCTGCTGGCTCAAAGCAAATACCCCAGCGTCCAGCGGGCTTTGCTTCGCCAGCCGGCCTTGCCGGAAGAGTTTCTTTTTGCGCATGTGGCCTCCGCCGACCCCGCCGTTCTGCGTACCATTGCGCAACGCCAAAGCCTGTCACCGGAGCTACAGTGCGCCCTGCTGGGCAATACGGCCCTGCCGATGGAAATCCGGCGTTCTCTGGCAGAGCG
>JAFYIW010000200.1 GCA_017538465.1 Victivallales bacterium | reverse complement strand
CTTTAACCTCTAACCTCTAACCTCTAACCTTTTCGCATGATTCGTACCGATCAAGTCATCAACACGGTCCAGATGATCCAGAAGGAGAACCTGGATGTGCGCACGGTCACGCTGGGCATTAACCTGATGGATTGCCGGGATGCGGTGGCGGACCGGATGGCCAGCAAGGTCATCCGCAAGATTGAGAGATACGCGGGTAGTCTGGTGGAGACCTGTGACGAGATCGGCGCGAAATACGGCTTGTCGGTGGTGAACAAGCGCATCGCGGTCAGCCCTGCGGCGGACGTGGCCTCCGGGATGGGCCGCAAGGCGATGGTGCGTCTGGCGCAGGCATTGGACACCGCCGCCGCCTCGACCGGCGTGGATATCGTGGGCGGCTACTCCGCGCAGGTGCAGAAGGGCGCTTCCGCCTCCGACGAGGAACTTATCGAGTCATTGCCGGAGGCGTTGCTCTCCACCGAGCGCGTCTGCGCGTCCATCAACGTGGCGCATAGCCGTACCGGCATCAACATGAAGGCGGTGGGGCGGCTGGGCGAAATCATGAAGGTCGCCGCCGAGGGCAGCAAAGACCGCGATGGCTTTGCGTGCGCGAAGCTGGTGGTCTTCGCCAATCAGCCGGAGGACGTGCCGTTCATGGCGGGGGCCTATCATGGCCATGGCGAGCCGGAGGCGGTCATCAACGTGGGCGTCTCGGGGCCGGGCGTGGTCTGCAGCGCCTTGCGCCGTCGCATCGAGAATGACGGCGCGGAGAACCTCGGGCTGGACGACCTGGCGGAGGAGATCAAGGAGACCTCCTGCCGCGTGACGCGCTGCGGCGAGCTGATTGGCCGCGAGGTCGCGGGGCGGCTGGGCATTCCCTTCGGCATCGTGGACCTCTCGCTGGCCCCCACGCCGAAGGTCGGCGACTCCATCGGAGAAATTCTGGAAATATTAGGATTGGACGCGATCGGCGCCCCTGGTTCCACCGCCTGCATCGCGCTGCTCAACGACGCCGTCAAGAAGGGCGGGGCCTTCGCCTCGCAGTCCGTCGGCGGACTCTCCGGGGCGTTCATCCCCGTGCTGGAGGACGCCGCGCTCTCCCGCGCCGCCGCCGAGGGAAAGCTCTCCTTGGAGAAACTGGAGGCGATGACCTGCGTGTGTTCGGTCGGACTGGACATGATCGCGGTGCCGGGGGACACCCCCGCCGAGACGCTCTCGGCCATCATCGCGGACGAGATGGCGATCGGCCTCATCAACAAGAAGACCACCGCCGTACGCATCATCCCCGTGCCCGGCAAGAAGGCCGGCGACCGCGTGGAGTTCGGCGGGCTCTTCGGCGGCGGGCCGGTGATGCCGGTGCACAATCCTGGCGCCTCCGCGCGTTTCATCCATTTTGGCGGGCATATTCCCGCGCCTATCCACAGCCTGAATAACTGACCGGTGAAAGCATTGCGCATTTTGGACCGCGCTGTCGCGGTCATCAGTTGGCTGACGCTCCTGGCGCTAGCGGTGCTCAGCGTGGCAAAGCGCCTGGCGGGCGCGACGCTTCCCTGTGCGTGGGCGGAAACATGGCTCGTGCCTATCCTCACGGGCGCCGCGGTCGGCTATCTGACCAACTACCTGGCCATCTGGCTGCTTTTCCGTCCTTATCACCGGCACGGGCCATTCTGGGGGGTGATTCCACGCAACCAGCCGCGTCTGGCGCAATCGCTGGGCACGATGATTCCCGAACGGCTCCTTCCGCCGGAGGAATTGGCCAAGACCATCACCGAGTTGGCGGGGGATTTCCTGCGCAATCCGGATATGCTCGCCCGCGTTCGCCTGGCCGTGACCGACTTGGCCAGCGAGAAAGGCCGGGCCATTGCGGGGTTCCTGATGCCGTACGCCAGCAACGCGCTGAGGACGGTGCTGGCCGACCACCTCAATGCCCGGACGGTGTCGCGGCTGGTGGGATTCGCCAGCGAGCAGTTCCTGGCGCAGCCGGAAAACCGCGCGATGATTGCGGAGGGCGTGGTGACGGAACTCCAGAAGAAAGTGCCGCAGCTGACGGCGTTTCTGCGCGTCGGAATGCGCGAGGCCGCCCTGGAGTATGTGAACCGGAAATTCGGCTTCATGGCGAAGATGCTGGGAGGCGCGGAGGGCATCGTTGACGGCATCATCGGCAACCTCGATTGGAACGGCGTCGCGCAACGCATCTCCGAGCGCCTTGCCACTGCGGAAACCCGGCAGGCGCTTGCCGAGGAGGTGAGCGGTCTTGCCGGACGTCTGCGCGAATATCTCCAGGGGGCCGAGGCCCAGCACTCGCTGGATCAATTCATCCGGGCGCATTCGGTTCAACTGGAGAATGCGCTGGCCGCCTATCTTCAGGAGAAACTGCCGGGAATGCTGGAGACGGTTTTGGCGAACAATGCCCTATGGAGTGTGGCGGAGAAAAAACTATTGCCCCATCTTCAGCAATGGATAGAGCAGGAACTTGAGGCGCATTCCGAGGCGATCATCGCCCGGCTCAATCTGCCCGGACGCATCGAGAGCGCCGTCAATAGCCTGGAGCCGGCCGAGGCGCATCAAATCATCAATCAGGTCTCTGGCCGCGAATTGACATTATTGCAGGTATTGGGCTTTGTTCTGGGAGCCCTCGCCGGATTATTGATGATATTCGCCAGATAAACCGAACCTCAGAATGGACGGGGACGCATTCCCCGCGCACCTGATTGGCCGCCGCGCTTCTCCGCGCGGCTTTTTTTGTGTCTTGCCAGAACACATGGAGCCTGGCCATTAGGGGAGAATAGGGGAGACTTCGGCGGGCGATTTTGCCATGGGGACAAAAAAATCGAAAAATTTTTCAAAAAAATTCAAAAAAATGGTTGCAAAACGGATTTGAAGTGCTAATTTAGGGGAGAATAGGAGTGATTAGTCACAAAAAGGGTGAAATAGGGGAATCGCTTCCCCGCGGCTCGAAAGAATGGCAGAAGGCACGGTCAAAATCCGGAAATTCCTGGGGACTTACCCAGTCAGCGTCGACAAGCAGCGACGCCTGACCATGCCTCGTGCCTGGAGGCTGCCGACCGACACGGAGGACACGGCGTTTTATCTAATGCCCGGCCCCAACCATTTGATCATGATGGTGACCGAGGAGCGCATGAACGCGGTGGTCCAGGGGCTGGAAGACCGTTCCCTGATGAACAAAGACGATCATCTCAGCAAGACCTACCTGGCTTCACAGAGCCAGGAGATCCAGTTGGACAAGCAGGGTCGTTTCCAATTGAATCAGAACCTTGCCAAATACGCGCAGATCGATGAGGACGCGGTGTTCCTGGGCTCCTTTGACACGGGGACTATCGCCGCGCCCGGCAACTGGTCTGAGGAGGACACCTCGAGCGAGAGCATCTTCGACCGCTTCCTGGCGATTGAGGACGCCATCCGGGCGCACAAGGCGAATGCCAACACGGGCAAATGACCATGCGGGCATGACTCTTTGAAAATGGGTGAGAATTTCTTCCATCAGCCGGTTCTGCAGCGGGAGGCCGTTGCGGCGCTGACGGAAGGCGGGGGAAGGTGTTTCCTGGACGGAACGCTGGGCGGCGGCGGT
>JAFYIW010000199.1 GCA_017538465.1 Victivallales bacterium | reverse complement strand
CTTCACCCGGATGCCTGCCTTTTTTTTATCGGCGGAACTCAATCCGGATGATGATGACAATCACAATGACTGCAATCCAAATGCGCATCGGCTTTCACCTCCTTTCCCGCCCTTCGCGGGACCTGGGTTGCGGCCAATGACGCAACGGCACTCTGCCGTCAGCACGGAAAATATACTCTACCGTTGGCGCTCTTCAAGTAAAAATGGGATATAATTTAAAGCTAAAAAAATTAATATTTTCTATATGAATTTATGAGAAATTTAGACTAATTTCATCAAATATCACAAGACTCTGTCGTGGATGGAGACGCACGCCATAGTGTTCGGAGAGCTTCAGGAACAGCGTTTCCAGCTGCTCCAAGTTGTCCACGAACAGTTGGCACACTGCCTTCGGGGCCTTGGAAAAGTCGATGAACAGATGGGACTTGTATTCGTTCCTGGCAAACTCACGGGCAAGATAGCTCTTGCCGACACGACGTGCGCCTCCAGCAGAAGGGCGATAATGCCATTCTGCTTTTCCCATTCAAGAAGCCTTTGATATGCCTTGCGTTTCATGAAAACCTCCATTTCGCCTGGAAATATAGATAATATCACACTTTTGAGGTTTTTAAATTCGCTAACTCCCACGTTTTCGAGAAATTCGGAAGGTCATTTCATCACACTTTTGAGATTTTTAAAACCGCTGTTTCCCACGTTTTTGAGGAATTCAACCCTATGGGCCGATGACTTCGACGCCAAACCGTCCAAGCCTGACCGGGATGGGGGCGACGCCCTGGGGAGCAATGGTGGCCTCGACCTCCGACTCGGAGGTGTTGACGATAATGATGGTGTGTTTTCCCGCGACGGTCTTCATCCACCATTCGACTTTCGCATCGCCCGCTTCGACGGTCCCGGTCTGCACAGCACCCTCCGCGTTGAGGACCGGCCGCAGGGCTCGCACCTCCTCGACGACTCGGCAGAGGTCGTTCCACGTCCGCGGGTTCTGCGCGGCGGTCATCCAGTCGGGCACCGATTTGGCATACCACCACCACCAGAGGCCATTGACCTCCTGGGTGATGCCGGCCAGCGCGGCGGCCCGCATCCAGTCGTAGTCCGGCTCGAAGGCGTCCCAGTTGACAGGCTCATGGTTCTTTTTGAGTCTGGACTGGGTTTTGTCATAGCAGTGGATGAGCAGGGTGATGGGAGAATCATATAACAGCTTCCTGCGGTGGTCCGCGATGGTCGCCACGATTTCCGCCGGCTTCGCGTAGCATTGCGTCCAATGCGTGTCCCAGGTCTTTCGGTAGGCGTTCATGTTGTCGCCCCAGGTGGTCATCACGACGGGGTGGTAGGGGTCCAGTTGCCGCAGGAGTTCCGCAAAGGCGGTGAGTTGTTTGGGCGGGACGTAGTAGGCGGGCACCTCCGGCTCGTCAAAGAGATACCAGCAGAAGAGCCCCGGATGGCTGGCCAGTGCCCCCACGCGTCTCGCCAGCAGCTCGAAGTTGCCTTGGACGATGCCGTTCTTGCTGTAGTTCCCACGGTCGAATCCGATAAACACGCGCAGTCCGGCGGCCGCGGCCGCATCCAGGTATTTCTTGGCGGCCAAGTCGTCCTGGTTGCCTTCAAAGGCGTAGCTGTGGACCACCTCGAAGCCGGCGGCCTTCACCTCCGGCATCTCCTCCGGCGCGACCTGGTAGATGCCCAGCGGGAAGATGCGCTCGCCATTTTCCGTGAAACGACCAGCCTGGTCGATGACGACGACCTTCTCCGGCTTAGGTGCGCAGACAATCCAGACCTCCTTGGCTTCGACGGCGCCGTTCGACGCAGTCGCGGTGATGCAGATGGCATTCAGGCCATCCTTCCACCCGCTATGGGGGAGGATTTGCCACTTGCCATCGGATGGCAGTTCCGTCATCTCAAATTGCGTCGTCGGCGTGTCGAGGTCGGAGACGGTCACTTCCTGCACGTCATCCTCGCATTCGATGGAAAAAGTATATCGGTCGGACGGGTCGAGGAGACGGGAGTGGTCGGCGAGAATCTGCGGCGGGAGGCAACGGGCATCCGATGGAACGTCGATGGTGAAACGGTAGGGAGTGGGGTCGGGATTCCCGAAGACATTGACCCGCCAATGCCAGACGCCCGGCTGGAGCGGCTCCCGGAGCTGAAGACGATCCTCCACTTCGACAGTGTAGGTGATGGTCTCCGCCGCCGGGAAGTCGGCGTTTTGGGAAAGCAAGACCTCGCAGGTGTCGATGCCATCCGGGGAGAGCCACTCGAAACGGGGGACGTTGGTTGCGAGAACCGCGCCATCGGCGGGGGCCGTCTTGTCGGCAAACTCATCCAAGGCATAGAATTCGACATTGTCGAACCAGGCAATACCCTTGCCGCGGAGCGCCAGGAAGATGGTGGCATAGCCGGCCTCGGTGGGGGCGCGCAGGTCATCGCACACCACCTTCGTCCAGTCGCCGCTTCCCCAGACCTCCTTGCTATAGACGCCGGAGGTCAGCCACTTGCGGTCTCTGTCGGCCCACTCGACGATGAGGCACGCCCCCACCGAGGGCATCCGCCCCTCCGCGACCACAACCCCCTCGGTTTTGATTTCACCCTGCGCAAAGTAGCACTTCCCGGGTTCCACGGGAAGTTGCCGCGTGATATAGACCGCATCGGTCTTGGGATCCCCGACGACCAGCTTCGCGCTGAGACCATGCCGCTCGTCAACCTGCTCCAGGGTGCCATTCCGGGGGAGTTCCCATCCTGTTCGTCCCTGCTCGAAATCGGCATTGGAAAACTCCACACGACGGGCGCCCCCACGTGCCATGCCACTAAACTCCAGGGAAAAGCATAGCATGGACAGGCTGAAGAAAAGTGGCAGGACAGCACATTTCATGGCGGTTCTAAGCATTTGAAATCTCCTTTGACACATAAATGTCTGAAATAATATAACGGCATCACTGATGTCCCGCAAAACCTTCTGCCGTTTTCCCGTGAAATGCCCGGAAAACGCCTTTTCCACAAGTAAGTGAAGCCGGAGCGAGTCCAAAGTTTCAGGTCCCCAAAACCTTAAGCCGGGATTCCTTCCCTCGCGGAAAGCCGGCCGTTTCCGGATTGGTTAATTATATTAGGGAAAAATGTTCTTCATGCGCCCGCGCATCCCTTCCCCTATCCGTTTATGACCACCAAGCCCGTCACCACCTATCAGTGCGGCACGCTGACCTACACGCTGCCGCGGCTCTTCTTCGTGCTCTTCTGGGTCGTCATCGGCAGTGCGGTGATTTCCGTTGGCACGCAGCTGCCCGGCATCATGCTCCCGGTTCAGCTCAAGGAACTGGGCGTCAGCGAGACGATGAAGGTCTTCCTCCTGACCACCATCGGACAGGTGCTCAACATGACCGTCTGCCCGTACATCGGCGTGGCCAGCGACTGGCACCGCGGCAAATGGGGACGCCGCATCCCGTACATCTTCCTCTCCACTCCGCCGATTGTCCTCTCACTGGTGATGTTCGGGCTCTCCGGCCAGCTCGGAAACCGCCTGGCGAGCTGGACGGGCGCCGCGCCGGTGACCATGACGGTGGTCGCCATTGGGCTGGCGATGTTCCTCTTCCAGTTCTTCAACATGTGGGTGAATTCGGTCATCTGGTACATCTTCAACGACATCATCCCCGTCAAGTTCTTCGGAGCCGCGATGGCGGCCTTCAAGATCGGCCTGACCGCCGGACCCTCGCTTTTCCACTATTTCCTCTTCAAACACGTCGCCGCGCACCCAACGATTCTATACATCGGCATCGCGGGACTCTATCTGGCGGGCGTGATGCTCTTCTGCCTCTTCGTGAAGGAGGGCGAATACCCGCCGCTGACCGAGGAGCAGCTGGCCGCCAAGCAAAAGCCCCTCGCCGAGCGGCTGCTCGCCAAATGGAAAGGGATGGGCACTTTCGTCAAGGAGTCCTTCTGCGGACGCATCTACATCTACCGCTATCTCTTCCAGATCACCAACGCCTGCGTGACCTGCGCCTTCCTCTTCGCATTGTATCAATACCAGGAGCTGGGGCTTACGGATGACATGATCGGCAAACTGAACGGCGCGAACGGCATCATCGGCTCCGTCGGAATCCTGATCGTCTCGGTGCTGGCCGCCGGGGTGGTGAACCAATGGCACCCCCTGCGCGTGGACATCTATTTCTACTTCTTCATGGCGACCACCACACCGCTCTATCTGCGATGGATTTTCGGCACCCTCCCGCCGAAGGTCTTCCTGTGGATGGGCATCGCCAACACCGTCTGCGCGCTCTTCATCAACGGCGTGGACCAGATCTGCAACCTTCCCGCGCAGATGTTCCTCTTCCCGAAGTCGCGTTTCGGCTCATACTGCTCGATGCAGGCGCTCCTGCGCTCCACTTGCTTCATGCTGGTGAGCATCCTGTGTGGCGGACTCTTCGACCTGCTCAAGGCACACTACGCCACCACCCTGGGGAACGACCAGTTCGCCTTCCGCTACGTGATGCCCTGGACCATTCCGTGGCACCTCCTGGCGCCCGTCTTCGGCTTCCTGCTCTACCGCGAATGGGGCCGCAACGGCGGTCTGAAAAACTATGCGGCACCGGCCATCTGGGAAACCTCCGGCCATGAGCAGATGGAGACGCTTCCGGTCAAGTCCGTCTCCCCCAAATGGCTCCTGCGCATCCTGCCGGTCATCGACGCCGTCTTTGGCTTCTTCACCATCCTCATGCCACTCTATGCCATCTGGCACTGCTGCTGGCGGACGGGCGTGACGCAACCCGACGGCATCGCCTTCCTCAACCACCTGCGCTCCGGCGGCGAACCCGGACTGCTGTGGCACTACCTCGTCACTCCGACCCTGCTAGTGCTGGCGGCGGATGCGATATGGCTCGTACTGCGAATCCGCATCGTCCGACGCTCACGGCGCATCCTGTCGGGCGACGAGCAGAACCAGGGACTGCTGCATCCCGCGATGGCATTGGTCGTGCTTTTGACTGGCGCCGCACAGGTCTTGAACGCACTATGCGGAAACACCTTCGCCGTGGGCAAAATCGGCTATGTCACGAATATCCTGGCCGGCGTAACCGTGTTGATGCTGGCAATCGTCCTCATGATTCTCTCCAGCATGGAACACGGCCTGCCCCAGCCGGGCGAACCCAAGAACCCGAGCCCTGAGACCTGACAGGACGGGACGGCAGACGGCAGACGGCAGGGCAGAACGTCAGACGACGGACGGCAGAGCGGGACGGCAGACGACGGACGACGGACGGCAGACTTTAAACTTTAAACTTTAAACTTTAACTTAATAATGGCTTCCCCAAAACTATACAAGTGCGGTTCTTTGACCTACACGACCTCGAAGCTCATGATGGTCTTCTTCTGGCTTTTCGTGGGAGGAACCGTGCTAAGCGTATGCCTGGCATTGCCGGGGTCGCTTCTACCGGTTCAGCTTCGGGTCATGAGCGAGGCGAACCCCGGCGCGGCCGCGCTCTCCGACCGGGTAAAGATGATTCTGCTGAGCACCATCGGCGGCGTGCTGAACATGACCGTCTGCCCGTACATCAGCGTGGTCAGCGACCTGCGACGCGGCAAGTGGGGCCGGCGCATTCCGTATATCATCATGTCATTGCCGCCATTGGTGCTGTCGCTGGTGCTCTTCGCCTTCAACCGTCAGTTTGGCGCGGCGCTGGCGCGTCTGGTCCAGCCCTGGTGGCAAGTCACTCCCCTGACCATGATCGTGATCGTGCTAGGCATCACGATGTTCATCTTCCAGTTCTTCAACATGTGGGTGAACTCGGTCATCTGGTACCTCTTCAACGACATCATCCCGCCGGAATATTTCAGCCGCGTGATGGCGGTCTTCCGCATTGGCCTCTCGGGCAGCGGGGCGCTCTTCAGCTATTTTTTCTTCAAATACGCGGAGAAACACTCCGGGATCATTTATCTGGTTGGCGCGGGACTCTACGCGGTGGGCATGGGCCTGATGTGCTTCTTCGTGCGAGAGGGCGAATACCCGCCCTTGACCGAAGAACAGCTGCGGGTCAAAAATGCGTCGCTCAAGGAACGCATCATAGGCAAATTCACTGGCTTGAAGGATTTCGTAAGAGAGTCCTTCTGCCACCGTGTCTATACCTACCGCTACATGATGGGCGTCATCGCCGCGATTTCCGGCGCGGCCTGGGCCTTCGGCTATTTCTTGAATGGCGAACTGGGCATCAACGACGAGCTGCTGGGCAAAATCAACGGCGTGACGGGCTTCGCCAGCACTGTGGGAATCATGCTGGCCTCGGTGCTGACCGCCGAACTGGCCAACCGCTGGCATCCCGCGCGCATCGTCCTCTACAATGCGGTCTTCGCCGCCATTGTGGCACTGCCCTTCAATCTTCGGTGGCTTTTCGGGACCTATCCGCCAAAGGTGTATGCGACCTTCTGCATTGTCGCCGCCATCATCAACGTCGTCCTCTCCGGGCTGTTGATCATCTCCGAACAGCCCTTCGAGATGCTCTTCTTCCCCAAATCCAAATATGGCGCCTTCTGCGCCATGCAGGCGCTTCTGCGTTCCATCCCCGGCATCCTCCTGAGCATCCCGGTCGCGTGGGTCTTCGACATGCTCGCAACCGCACTGAGCAGCCACGGCGTCCACCCCGAATTCCGGTTCCGGTTCATCTCCGTGTGGGCATTGCCCTGGTCGGGACTGGTCGCCGTCATGGCCTATAAAGTCTACACCCACTGGGGAAAACTCGGCGGCTACAACGGCTTCCGCCGTCCCGCGCCATGGATGCCGGAAGGCTATGAGACCGCGCCGAATCTCCCCTGCCGGCCCGTGCGGCCGCTGGAACTCCTGAAATCCCTCTATGTCTTTGATGCCAGCTTCACGCTTTTCATCATCCTCATCCCGCTTTACGCCTTCTGGCAATGCCGTTGGCGGGCGGACGCCGAGACCACGCTCTTCAAGCACTATCTGCTCTGGCCGGGCATCTTCGTCGTGGCGACCGCCATCGGCTGGGTGCTGGTTCGGAAGAGCCTTCATCAACGGGCGCGGCAGGCAATGTCAAAGAGCGGTTCGCGCATCGGGCTGCTGCATCCCTGGCTGATGCTCTTCCTCTTCATTCCGCATCTCCTGGACCTGGCCAACATCATCTACTGCAACTTCTTCGTGCGGGGCGTCTTCGGCGTGGCCAACCTGACCATGACCGCCGCCTCGCTCTTCCTGCTGGTCATCGCCATCGCGATTCTCGCCCGCATGGAACGCGACGTCGCGCCGCCGCCAGAACCCGGCAAAGCCACCATGAATCCCGACCAGCCGCCAGCCCCGGCAGTCATTCGCAATTCGCAACGGCGAATCAGCAAATCCTGGTCTCGACGCTTGAGAGCTCTGCGCTAAGCAAGAGACTAAGCCCGCCTCCTTTGTCTATGACCACGGTGGGTCTGCATGAGATGCGGGAATGGGGGAAGAAACCCAGTTCCTCCTCCATTCCCTCCGCAGTGTATAACGCAAGGCTTCCTATTCTATGACATTCTAAGCCATTTGGGGGACTTCCCTCCATTCAATAGAATCTACACTTTTCCATGAAATTATACCACGCATTCCGTCGTGGCGACGACATTGACGCCGGTGCCTCCGACGTCCGCCAAGATGGTCTCGCCACACGAGACGGGGACCTCGACGGTCATCTGATATAGGCGGTTCAACAAAGGCGCGATGTCCTGCTTGGGCAGCGGTGCGGCCGTCTTGACCGGAAGCCACGGCATTGTCTCGCTGGTGGTGTGCACGACCGCCGTGACGACGCGCCTGGGGTCGGTCAGTTCCTGCCTGGCGTAGGCCACTCCCCTCGCGCAGCCGTTTCCAGTGACGGTGATTTCGCCATCGGCATTTTGCGTCGCCTCCAGGTGGCATTCCCTCGGACAGTTGATGCAGATGAGTTGGCGTCTCATCTCGTCTCCTCCGAAAGTTTCAGGCTGAAGGTCAATGGCCGCCCGTCCAGCAGCCTTCCATCCACTTCGGCTGCGAGCATCTCGGCGGGCCGCCAGCAGTACTCTCACCTTCCTGGCGGGGACCAGAGACCTGAACTTTTGCCTTTTCCCTTTAGACTTTAAACTCCTCTTGCCTCTAACCTCTGCTGGCGGAGCGCCAGCAGCACACACTGTCAAACGCCACAGCTGCATCCCGTCAAACGCCACAGCGGAATCCTGTCAAACGCCACAACGGAATCCTGTCAAACGCCACAATTCACCTTGGAAAATTCATTCGTTTGGCAAGTCAGAAAGTATTTTGTGATGTATAGTATGTGTCATGCAAAAAGGCGAATACAAACCACGCATTGCGGATTTGGCATTGCAGGAAATTCTCTCCTGCACGGGCGCAGTTCTAGTCGAGGGGCCCAAATGGTGTGGGAAGACCACGACCGCCGCCCGATTGGCCAACTCCGTGCTGTATATGGACGAACCCGGCAAACGGGAAAGCAATATCGAATTAGCCAGGCTTGCCCCGGAACGTCTGCTCTCTGGGGCAACGCCACGTCTGCTTGACGAATGGCAACTGGCCCCGACACTCTGGGATGCCGTGCGCTTCAATGTTGACCGTGCCTCCGAATATGGGCGGTATCTCCTGACTGGCTCTAGTGTTCCTCCACGGAGCACCGACTTTCATCATACGGGAACAGGACGGATTGCGCGCGTTCGCATGCGCCCGATGTCCCTCTGGGAATCGGGCGAGTCGAGCGGTGCCGTCTCGCTGAGCGCTCTCTTTGCCGGGCAATCGCAGTTTCGCGCGGCCGATGCCAAACCGCTTGGACTGGAGGGCGTCGCCTTCGCGCTTTGCCGAGGGGGCTGGCCGGAGGCTGTGGGGCAACCCGAACGCTTCGCCCTGAGGCACGCTTTTAACTATGTCGATGCGGTGACCGAGGCCGACATCTCCAGCTTTGACGGCGTAACCCGGGATGCCGAACGGGCCCGCGTGCTGCTGCGCTCCTACGCCCGACTGCAAGGGCGACAGGCAAAACTTGGCGTAATCATCGAGGATCTTTCTTCCCACGAGGGTTTTGCCATTGGAGAAAACACCATCTACTCCTACCTCAATGCACTGCGGGGAATCTTCGTGATTGAGGATGTGACCGCATGGCATCCCAGTCTGCGGCGAAAAGCCACCATCCGCGCAGCCGACACGCGCTATTTCACCGACCCGTCCATCGCCACCGCCGCATTGGGCCTGGGACCAGATGCGCTGATGGACGACCTGAGCACTTTCGGACTCTTCTTTGAAACCCAGGTCATCCGCGACCTGCGTGTTTACGCCGATGCACTCGACGGAACCATCCACCACTACCTGGACCGCAATGGGCTGGAATGCGATGCGGTGGTGCGGCTCCGCGATGGAAGATACGGACTTGTCGAAGTGAAACTCGGAGGCGAGACGCTGATTCAAGACGGCTGCGCGACGCTAAAGGCATTGGCCGAGAACATTGACACCACCAAAATGCGGGCGCCGTCCTTCCGAATGATCGTGACGGCGGTCGGGGACTACGCCTATCTACGTCCCGAAGACGGCGTCATCGTCTGCCCGCTTTCCGCCCTGAAACCATAACAGCAACTGCCGTCATCTGAACCGCCGACTCTTTCCTCAATTGCCCTCGCTATGAAAAAATCCCCCACATCGGTCAAGCCAGTCGGCTTCGGCATCATCGGCGCCGGAATGATCGCCGAACTGCACGCGCGCTCCCTCCAGGCATTGGACAACACGGAACTGGTTGGCTTCTACGACGCCAACCTCGCCGCCGCCCAGGCGCGCGCCAGGCAGTTCCACTGCAAGGCATACGATGACTTCGCGGAGTTCCTGGCGGACTCCGCCATCGAGGCGGTCACCATCGCCACGCCCTCCGGACTCCACGGGGCCGTCGCGATTCCCGCCGCCAAGGCCGGCAAGCACATCCTCTGCGAGAAGCCCCTCGAGGTCACGCTGGAGAAGGTGGACAGGATCATCGCGGCCTGCGACGAGAACCACGTGCTCCTCTCGCCGGTCTTCCAGAGCCGTTTCTCCAAGCCCGTGCAGCTCGTCCGCGAGGCGATGCTGGGCGGGCGTTTCGGACGGATGGTGCTGGCCTCCGCGCAGATGCGCTGGTACCGCGACACCGCCTACTACACCCGCTCCAACTGGCGCGGCACCTGGAAGATGGACGGCGGCGGGGCCCTGATGAACCAGGCCATCCACATGATCGACCTGCTTCTCTACATCAACGGCGCGCCCGCCGAGGTCGCCGCCATCGCCGGAACCCTCACCCACTCCATCGAGGTGGAGGACAACCTCTGCGCGACCGTCCGCTGGCGCAACGGCTCCTTCGGAACCATCGAGGTCTCGACCTCCTGCGCCCCGGGCTTCCCCCGCCGCCTCGAATTCTCCGGCTCCGACGGCTCCGTCTCCTTCGAGGAGGACAGCATGATCCGCTGGGAGTTCCTGGACCATCAACCCATCGACGATGAAATCCGCGCCGCCATCACCGGTGGTGGCGACGCGCGCGGCGGACGCGCCCCGATGAACATCAACGAGGCAGGGCACCGAGCCCAGTTCGCCGACCTGGCCAACGCCATCCGCCTCGGCACGCCACTCCGGCTGGACGGCCGCGAGGGACGCCGCGCCGTGGAGCTCATCACCGGCATCTACCACTCCGTGCGCACGGGAAAACCCTATCGCTTCGAATGAGCAGCGTATCTGATTTGACCGCCAGCAAGGCGTGGTTCCGCGAGGCGCGCCTGGGAGCCTTCATCCACTGGGGACTCTATGCCCTCCCCGGCGGCGTTTGGAAGGGGAAAGAGGCGCCCTATCTGGCTGAATGGATCCAGTCCGCCTTCCGTATCCCCAACGACGAGTATTCCCGCCTCGCGGAGCACTTCGACCCACGGGGCTTCGACGCGGACGCCATCGTGAAGGCCTTCGCTGACGCCGGAATGCGGTATCTCGTCTTCACCGCCAAGCACCACGAGGGCTTCGCGATGTGGCGCAGCCGCGTGAGTCCCTTCAACAGCTATGACGCGGCTCCCGCGAAGCGCGATTTCGTCGCCGAGTGGGCGGCCGCCTGCCAGAAGCACGGCGTGAAACTGGGACTCTACTACTCGCATTGTCTGGACTGGCACGAGCCCGATGGCGGCGACCCGCGGCCCTGTGCCCTCAACGCTGGAATCATGAATTGGGGCAACGACTGGGACTTCCCCGACCAGAGCGCGAAGGACTTCGACCGCTATTTCGAAGGGAAGGTCCTCCCGCAACTCACCGAACTATTGAGCAACTACGGCGAGGTCGCGGTGCTGTGGCTGGACTGCCCGATGCGCGTAGTCACGCCAAGCCATGCGAGGCGCATTCTGGAACTGGTGCGTCGCCTTCAGCCCAACTGCCTGGTCAACAGCCGCATCTGTTCTCTGGAGACGCTCGGAGACTATGGCTCCCTGGGCGACAACCAGCTGCCCGCCGGAACCACCGCTGAGGACTTTCCGCGCGAAGCCATTATCACCCTCAACGACTCCTGGGGTTACAAGTCCACCGACCACAACTGGAAATCGCCACGCCAAATCCGCGAGACCGTCCTGGACGCCTTGCAGTCCGGCGCAAATCTTCTCGTGAATTTCGGACCGGACGGCGCGGGACGGCTCACCCCCGAGTCCTGGAAGGTTCTCAACGACCTCGCCGACTGGCAGAGCGCCGTCAGCGAGGCGCTCCATTCCGGCGGACAGACGCCCTTCCCCCAAGACCTCGGCTGGGCACGCGCCGTCGCCGCCGACCGACGGCTCTGGCTCTTCCCAGGCGAGACCGCGCCGGACGCCGCCACGCTCGCCGGCGTGGACGGCGAACTCCCAAGCGCCACGGGCGCCCAGGCGACACGCATCGGACAGGACACCTGGCGGCTGGATGGTT
>JAFYIW010000198.1 GCA_017538465.1 Victivallales bacterium | reverse complement strand
GACCTGCGCATTACGAATGCGCTGCTCTACCAACTGAGCTATGCTGGCGTCTGGCGTGGCGCATAACATAAATCACGCACGGAGATTTGCAAATTCCCAAGAGGATTTTCAGCTGCGATTCTATTCTACAGCCGGTATTCCACGGCGGTCTCGTCGCAGTTGTTGTATTTCGGGCACATCAGGCAATCCGTCCAGATTTTGGCGGGGAAGCGCTCCCGCAACGCGAGCCGGAAGCCAATCCGCAGAAACAGGTGGGGCCGTTTCGTCAGGGCGAAGACCTTCACGGCGGGAGGCTGGATGGAGCGCGCCTTTTCCAGCAGCGCATTCACCAGCCTGGTGCCCACGCCGACATTCTTGTAGCCATGCGCCACGGCCAGGGAGCGCACCTCGAAGAAGCCATCGCCGTAGGGGCGCAGCGCCGCCACGCCTGCCAGTCTTGCGCCGTCATGCGCCACAATGAAATTTTGGATATTCTGCTGAAGGTCGGCGGCGGTGCGCGGCAGCACCAACTGCTTTTGGGCATAGCTGTCCAGCAGCCTGAGCATCGCGGGGATGTCCTCAGGCGTCGCCTGCATCAGCTGGATTTGGGGCATCGTTGATTTCATCCGAGCTTAAACTGGAAGTCCGCCAACGCGGCGATTTGGGAGTCATGGGTAACCATGATGATGGTCTTGCCCTGCTTCTCCCGCAGATCCTGGAAAATCCTCACCACCTGCCGCGCCGAGGCCTCATCCAGATTTCCCGTCGGCTCGTCCGCCAGCAGCACCGGCGGGTCGTTGATCAGCGCACGCGCGATGGCCACCCGCTGCTGTTCGCCGCCGGAAAGTTCCGGAGGACGGTGATGAAGCCGCCCTTTCAGGCCAAAGGACTCCAACAGCTCTTTGGCCCGGGCGTATGAACGGTTGCGGTCTTCGCCCCAGCCCAAGGCCGGCAACGCGGCATTTTCCCAGGCGGAAAGCTCCGGCAGCAAATGGTAGGACTGGAAGACGAAGCCGAATTCCCGACGGCGCAGCCGGGTCAGCCGCCATTGGGAGAGTCTGGCCAAGTCCTTTCCCTGATAGAGGATTTTCCCGGCGGTCGGGCGGTCCAGCCCTCCTAGCAATTGGAGCAAAGTGGTCTTGCCGGAGCCTGAGCGCCCCACCAGCGCCACCCATCCATGGGACGGCAATTCGAGCGAAAGTCCCCTGAGGACATGCACCACTCCGCGGTTCAGCTTGAAATCGCGGTGGAGGTTCTCCAGACGATAGAGGATGGCGGAGGAATTCGGCATGGGATGCCCAGTTGTGGCGGGGTGGCGTTAATTCTCGTTCCGCAGGGAGTCGGCGGGAGTGGTGGCAGATGCGTAGATGGCGGGGACCACTGCGGCGAGGATGCAGATGCCCAATGACATGGTGATGATGCGCGCCAAATCGCTGGCGGTGGTCAATGCGGGGATGGAAGTGAGATGGTAGAGTTCCGCGGGGAAAATCTCAACCCCCATCATGCGGGAGAGCATCTGCGAGATGGCATTGCGGTAATGGAGAATCACCAGGCCGCTGATTGTGCCAAGCGCGGTGCCGACCACGCCGATGATCAATCCCTGCAGCAGGAAAATTCGTCCAATGGTGAAGGAGGAGACGCCCACCGCCTTCATGATGCCGATCTCGCGTGTCTTCTGCACCACCACCGTGATCAGTGTGGTGGCGATGGTGAAGGAAGCCACCAGCACAATGAACGCCATCAGGAAGGTCATGAGATTCTTCTCGCTCTGCAGGGTGCTGAAGAGCATCTGGTTCTTCTCCTGCCAGTTCACCACCTGACACTCTGGATGCAAGGCGCGTAGCCGCGCGGTCAGCTGCGTGATGTTCATGGGATCATCGACCACTGCCTGGATGGCGCTCGCACTTCCCCAGTCCAATCCAAAGAGGTCGGCAGCCTGGTCCAAATGGAGAATGATGACGTTGTCGTCATAGTCACTGATGCCCATGGAGTAGAGATTCGCCACACGGCATTGTTCTGGCAGGTAGAACTCGTCGGGCTCGCGGACCTCAACTTTCCCTTCTTTCGTCCAAGTGATGTTCTCCGTCAGGCGGGAGGGGGAGTGAATCAGGAATTCATCCCCGGGATGCAATCCGAGCACCATCGCCAGTCGCCGTCCGACGGCGGCTTCGCCTTCCGCCAATGGAGGACGCTCCTGATCCATGAAATTCTCCTGGATTTTCGTCACCAGCCGTTCACGCTCGGGAAGAATTCCCCGCACGACCTTCGGATAGACTGAGGTCCGCAGCTGCATCAACGCGGTGCCTTCGATGACAGGCGCCGCATGAAGTCCCTGGGCCGCGCACTCCCTTTCCAATGCGTCAATCAGCGGCTGCGGGTCTTCAAAGAAACCGCCCTCCGTGCGCGGGTAGAAGGTCAAATGCGCGGACATGTTCATGATGCCGGTACGAATATCCCGGTCAAAGCCCGCCATCACCGAACTGACGATGAGCAGAATCGCCACGCCCAGTAGTGGCCCCAGGAT
>JAFYIW010000197.1 GCA_017538465.1 Victivallales bacterium | reverse complement strand
TTCCATTTGAACGCACGGGAAGGTCTCCGGCGGCGGGAAATTCGCGTAGTTCAATTCGATCACGCCGTTATCGGACTGCTTTTTGCAGCCCACGCCCAGCATCAGCACCGCGCTGACGCACATCACAACCAGCATTCGGAGTTCTTTCATAAGTCATAACAATTTGAGGTGGAAAAAAGACAAACGCATAATATAAACTTCTTTTCGCCACTCGCCACTCGCCATTTGGATAAATCCCTTTGCCACAATGAAAATCTGGTTCGGCGATGTCTTCAGGCCTCCAGGCCTTCAGGACCTTTAGTCTTCAGGCCTCAGGCCAATTCCCCTACTTTTCGGTGGGGACGACGATGCCGCGCAGGATGATCTTCTGGCAGAAGATGAAGACCAGCAGCGTGGGGATGGCGGCGACGACCAGCGCGGCGAAGCCCACGGCGCTGGAGGAGCGCTGCTGGAGCTGGTAGAGATAGACCATCATTGTCCACATCGACTCCTTCTGGCAGAGCAGGAACGCGAGCATGAAATCCGCGTAGGCGGCGGTGAAGGCACTCAGGGCGATGACGGAGAGGATGGGCTTGGAGAGGCTCATGGCGATGTGCCAGAAGATGGTCCATTCGCTCGCGCCGTCCAGTTCGGCGGCCTCGAAGAGTTCGCGCGGGAGAGCATCGAAGAATCCCTTGAGCAGGAAGATGGAGTATCCGCTGGCCATGCCGGGGAGAATCAGCGCCGCGAAGGTATTCAGCAGACCGAGTTTTTTAATCATGAGGAACTGCGGGATTCCCAGGACCATCGCGGGAAAGGCCATCGGCAACAGCAGGAACATCATGATGCGGCCGGCGAAGGGAATGCGGAAACGCGAGAGCGCGTAGGCGCACAGGGGATTGACCAGCAATGCCGCCAACACCGCCAGCAGACAATACAGGACGGTGTTGAATGCCGCATGGCCATTCACGAAAAGCGTGTCGAAGACCATCCGGTAGTTGCGCACCAGATATTCCCGAATCAGGTAGCTGTGATTCTGCTGGAGAAGGCGCCATTCATACTCCGCCGTCGGCGTCGCCACCTCGTCAAAGCCCGCCGGCACCAAGTGCCAGGCGGCATTGAGCCTCTCGACCGTGCCATATTTTCTGCGGAGAAACTCCTGCCAGGCGCCACGCTGCTCTTCGGAGTGCTCCAGCTGCAAATAGTTCTGGAAGAGTCCCGAGGCTACCGCCGCACGGTAATCCTCCCGGGCGGCGTCGGAATGCTTCTCCGCATCCGCCGGGAAGTGGCTGAAGGCGGGGACTTGCGCCGCGCTGACGACCTCGCAGCCATAAGCCGCGCTCAGCGCCGCCCAGTCCTCCTGATAGCGCTCCGCAAGGAAATCCTGATAGGGGATGCTGGCCGCAGGCTGCAGGGCGATCTCTTCAGCCGGCAAGGTCATCACGAACTCCCGCCAATCCGCCGTGGCCGCCAAGTTGACCTCTCCGGCGGGACGGGACTCCAGTACAGCATCGGAGAAGGCCCCCAGAGCCTCCCCCTCCTGGGCGCACCATGCCGCGAAGTCATCGCGGTATTTTCGCCTCAGCCATTTTCGATAGTCAATCGAGAGTGTCTCCACATGCAATGCCGTACGCGGGCAGCCGCCCTCCTCCTCGAAGAGCTCCAGAAACGCCCGCATATCCGCGTTGGCGCTGTTGCCGGCCTCAGGCAGCCGTTGTGGAATGACCACCTCATCCCAACTCTCCCAGACGCTTTGATGGGCGCGGTTCAGAACCGCAATTTCCTCGTATTTGTCCCGCAGAAACTCCCGCCAGGCCGGCGTAGCACCCCCCGAATCCACATACACGAAATCGGGGTTGAGCTGCAGTCGGATGAAATACTCCCACTGTTCCGCCCAGCCGGGGAACTCCTCCGGGGAATTCTCGGGAAGGGTGATGTCCGTCCAGGCGTTGAATTGGGTTCCGAGACGCTCGTTGATGGCCTCCAGGGAGGAGCCCAGACGTTCGCGCATGTCCTCCACGAACATCCCCTCGACGTCCGGCCAGAGCGTCAGCAGTTCGGGCGCGTCTGGACGCTGCTTGTAGCGTTCCTGGTATTGGGCGTAGGGCGACGAGTAGTCGGTGACCGCGCGGTGCCACTGGAGGTACTCGGTGGGGGCATTGACGTCACTCCACTGAGAGTAGTCCGTTCCGCAGACGCGGTTCAGGTTCGCCAGACGTTCGGCGGAGTTTCGCCCCGCGAACTCGGGGCGTTCCTGGAGCCACTTGCGGAAATCGCGGGTACCGTTGGTCTCCACGCCGGACTCCCAGGCCATGGCAATCACATGCCAGTAGTGCGGACGCGCCCTGCGCTCTTCCTGAAGGAACTCCGCCATCCCCTCCGCCCGGCGGCGGCTGGCGGGGGTGTCGGGCGGCGGCATCAGCGTCTCCACCGTGAACTGCGGAGTCTTGAAGTTCTGGGTGGCCTGGCTGATGTAGCTGTTGTATCTGGTGGTCAGAAACTTCCGATACAGCTCCACATCCGAGCGCAGATATTGCGGCACCACCCGGAAATCCGTGAAGTCGGTGCCGCTCTTGACCGAGCCGGAGAGCATCAGCAAAAGCGGATAGACCATCGTCGCACTGCCCAGAATGAGCAGCGCGTGGATGGTGATGTCCAGCAGCCGGGCCTTCCAGCTACGGCGTTCGATGGGAGAGAGCAAAGGCATTCAAAAAAGTTTAAGGTTTAAAGTTTAAAGGGTAAAGTTCCAGGTTCCACATCCCAGGACTTCAGGACCTCAGACATCAGGCCTTCAGGACGGTCCCGCAGGGAGGGTGCCGGCGGCACTCCTCGTAGGTGAGGCGGTAGATGGCCGGATGCCCCTGTGGGTGCCGTAGCACCTGGTGGTCATAGTCGTCCAGCAAGTCCAACGCCTGGTGATAGCGCTGAACGACCGAGAGCGCCTGATGCGCGTCCAACTCGGTTTCGGCGCGGCGCATCAGTTTCAGCATCATCCCCAGTTGACCTAGACGCCGCCGATTGACGACACCCCCCCGGAGAAGATATTCCTTCAGGACCGAGTTCGCCCAACGCCGAAACTCCACGCCCCGCTGGGATTTCACCCGATAGCCAACGGAAATGATGACGTCAAGGTTGTAGTACTGGGCAGGACGGGAGGCTGCATTGGCACTTCTGTCGAAATTTTCGACAGAAGTATCTTGGGGCACCTCGTTTTCCTTGAAGATGTTCCCGATATGGTAGGCGATTGAGGAACGTGCCGTGTCGAAAAGTTCCGCCATCTGCGCCTGTGTCAGCCACACGGTCTCCTGATTGAGTGTCACCTCAAGTTTCACGGCATGGTCGCTGGATTCAAAAAGAACGATTTCATTTTTCATACATTTCCTCCTTGGATGTTTTATCAAGATTTCATTCGCTGATTTTTAGCGAATAACTCTAACTATAATCACTAATTTTTATTTTACAATTTATGATTCTAATGAATTACCATTTTTCAAGTCGCGCCAGTCATTCTCCCCCGGTGGTTTTGAATTCCATTCTGGAGAGCCGTTTCAGATTATGAAGCGTAAAGAAGAGCGTGAACATCCCCAGGAGCCATGCCATGGCGATGGCGGAGCCGAAGCGGAGGTTGGTGTAGGCCTCTTTGAAGATGTGCAGTTCGGCGACCTCGGTGTTGGCGCGGCCAAAAGTCAGAATCAGGATGGTTCCGCCACTCTGCGCCGCGCTGATGAAGGCCCCCACGAAATTCAGGATGATGAGGCTCTTGAGGTACGGGAAGGTCAGGTAACGCAACTTTTGGAAGAAGGTCGCGCCGTCAATGGAGGCGGCTTGATAGCACTCCTCCGGCACGCTTTTGAGGGCGGCCAGATAAATCAGGCAACCCGGACCGGCCGACGCCCAGACGGAAGGAATCACGCACGCCAGCATCGCCCAGCGGGAGTCCGCCAGCCAGTCGATGGGCGTGAAAGTGAAGCCCTGGAAGGACGAGCCGAACCAGCCCGCCACCGGCACCGCAATGGCATTGGCCAAGTCGTAGGCACCCTGCACCACCTGGTTGAGGATGCCGGTGGGACCCGCTCCGTAGAAGAGCCGCCACATGTAGATCACGCACAGTCCGCTCATCACGCCGGGCAGATAGAAAAGGGTGCGGTAGAGCAGTTTTCCGCAGGAGACCTCCTGCAGCATGATGGCCAGGACGATTGGCGTGAAGAAGCCCAGCCCCAGGATCAGCAGCATATACCGCAGGGTGTTGAAGACGGACTTCCACCACGTGGAGTCATAGAGCACCCCCGAGAGATTCTGCAGTCCCACCCAAGGCGAGCCACCCACGAAGTGATAGTCCTGGAAAAGGATGCGCGACCCGGAGGCCATCGGCACATACACCCAGAGGAGGATGCTGATCAGCGCGGGGAGCATGATCGCCCAGGCCATCCACATCCGCTGGGGGCTGTTGCTCCGGCTGGCCAGTCCGCCATCGCCTTTCGGAGACATAAAGCGCCAGACCATCCAGAGCGCGAGACACAACGCCGCCAGAATCACGATGGCCACCACAATCGCCGTATGATTGCGGCGGGCCTGCTCCTCGGGCGAGATATTGGCCAGCATCTGCACCGTCGTGCGCGCGGCGGAATCGTGCATCAGCTTCTGAAGAAGCGCAATGCGTTCCTCGTAATCGGCGGGGAGTTTTCCCTCGCGCGCCAGCTGCGAGGCCGCATCCACCGGCTCTCCCAGCGCATAGTAGATCATCTGGCAGTTGCGCCCATAGGGTTCCGGAACGCCCTGCTCCACCGACTCATTATAGACCCGCTCAAACTCCATCGGGAAACGCCGCAAGTACTCCGGGTAGCCGAATTTGCGCATCCACTGCGGGGACATGGCCGCGCCGGAGCCCGCCGCCACCAGCACATCGGCGGTGATCCTGTGCGCGTCGTCCGACTCCATGAAGCGGATGTATTCCCAGGCCATCCGCCGGATCTCCTCCGCCGAAACCATCTCGCCCGCGCGGTTGGGACGATCTTGGATGCCCGAGAAGATTCCCGCCACCATGGAGTTGATTTCCGGACGGGAGGAAGTCCCTTTGGCGCGCGGGGGGATCGGCGCGATGCCAATCGTCGCCGGGTCCAGCCAGCCCCCCATCGTCTCCTCGTCCAGGTAGCGGAATTCCATGGCGACCTCGGCCATCATCTCGCCTGTTCCCTCGGAGTCGGAGGAGAGCGAGGTGTAACCGCGTTGAAGCTGCTGATTGCCGTCCCGCCAGGGCTCGGTGGTCAGGCGGATGAAGAAATCCAGCGCCTCGGCGCATTCCCGCGTGTCGAACGCGGCATACCACCTGCCCTGCTCATCCTGCGCCACCGCCGAGCCTCCCGCCGCCGCCATGAACGCCATGAAATCCCATGCGCCAAGCACGCCAGAATGGATATTCAGGCCATAAACATGGTCCGCCGGCGAGGTCAGCCGCCGCGCATAGCTATACAACTCCTCCCAGTCCTGAGGCGGTCGGTCCGGCTCCAGACCGGCATTTTGAAAGAGGTCTTTGCGCCAGGCCAGCACGCGGGTGAGCGCGGGGCCGCAGCGGTACCAGATGTGCCTCCCGGCCGGACTATTCCCCACCGCGGGCCCCTCCCGCTCCACCACCGGCCACAGTGCCTTGGGCATCGCCTTCAGGAACTCCTCGCGACCGCCAGGGTAATCCTCCTCGATGAACTCATCCAGCGGATACAGGAACCCTTGTTGGATATAGGTGTCGGACATGCGCAGATTCACCGAGAAGACATCCGGCGCCATGCCGCCGGCAATCGCCAGCATCAGCCGGGACTCAATCTCCATGCCCGGAATGGAAATGCCGCTGAAGGCCTCCAGCTCCACATCCGGGAAGCGCCGGCGGAATTCCGCGATTACCGCCAGACGCGCCCGCGCGGTCGGACCCGTGTTCTGGGGATCCGGCAGCCACGGCACCCGCAATGGAATGCCCTTGCCCCACCCGCAAAACGCGAGGCACAGCCAGAGGCACACCACTCGAATGAAG
>JAFYIW010000196.1 GCA_017538465.1 Victivallales bacterium | reverse complement strand
TCCTCCTCTTTTGGCTCCTGGGACTCCGAGGAAGCTGGCTGTGTGGCAGCCTGCTCCGCCGCAGCCTGTTCTGCGGCAAGCTTTTCCGCCTGCTCAGCCTGGACGGCAAGGTTTTCGGCTGCGGCGGCGCGAACCTTTGCATTGGCGTCCTCCGACAGCAGTTCCAGCGCAGAGGACGAAGCCTTCTCGTTGGTGGCGATGGCCAGGCGCACCTGGGCGTTCTCGTCCCGCGCAAGGCGCGACATCAGGTACAACGGCAGCGCGGGGCAGGAGGCCGCCAGCTTGCGGAGCGTCGGGAGCTTGTGCTCCGCCAACCGCACCATCAGCTCGTTGGGCATCCCGTATGGAATCACGTCGTTGTAGGCGAGATGGTAGAGGACGTCATCGTCGTTGGAGGCGTAGATGATGTCCAAAATCTCCTGGGGGCACTGATGCGCCGCCAGGCTCTTGAGCACCTGCCGATTGCCCGTTCCCGCCAGCGCCAGCAGCGCTTCCATCGGGACGTTCATGTTGGAGGCGACCGCCACGACCACCTCCTCGTCCTGCTCGGCGGTCAGCGTCTGCGCAGCCTCCATGCAGAGTATCGGGCAGCGGGCAAGCGCAAGGCGCACCTCCTTGTTCGGGTCCTTCGCCAGCTCAACCTGGACGATGTCGGGCAGGTTCGGCATCGAGGCGATTTTCAGGCGCACCTCCACGTCGCCGCGCTTGGAGAAGCCGACCATCTCGTCCAGGGTCAGGGCCTTTCTGGCAACCGCCTCCTTCTGGATGTCGGGCCTTGAGCTGAAGCAGAGGGATTCCAAAACCTTGTCCGGCAGGTTGCGGCGCATGAGGAGCATGCGCTGCGGGAAGTGCTCGTCCGAATCTGCGCAACGAAGCATCGCCTCCGCCGAGAGGTGCTGCGAGAGGAGCGCACTGGCCTGGACGGTGGGGTCCATGTCGTCCGTCGCCAGCTTCTCCAGTGCCTCGGGTTCCAGCCGCGCCCCCTGGTGAATGAGGGCAGTGCGGACAAAGGGAACGCTGTCATCGCTCAGCTCCATCTGGACTCCCAGCGGAATGGCCGGGTTCTCGGCGAGGGCCGCGCGAATCTCCGCGTCCGTGTCGTCCAATATGATGCGGGCAGCCACAGGGCTGATGGCCCTGCTGGAGGCCACACCGCGCCTGACCATGGGGTTGTCGTGCTTGGCAAGCATCTGGATGACTTGCTTGGGCGTGCGTGGATTGTCCGCCAGCGCCACAAGCACTTCGGGTGTTTCGTTCTGGTCGGCGAGGCCCTCCAGGATGCGGCTGGGCGTGTCCGGGTAGGAGGCGAGGAAGAGGGTGAGGTTGGGGGTGCGCTCCCCAGCCGCAAGCGTGCGCAGGGTCTGCGGCGTTATGTCACCGCTGCGGTGGGCCTTCAGGGCCTCCTGCACATTCGCCTCTATCTCTTTCTGCAATGTCTCGATTTCTGCCATCTCGTACCGTGGATACCGCCTAACAAATGAAAAAACACCCCTTTCCTCTCGCAAGAGAGCAAAAAAGAGTTATATTAATAAACTATAGTATGAATTCGGGAAAAAACAAAACAGTTCAACGCAAATTTTAATGTTCACGGAAGAGAATAGCACTTTTGAGGAGAAAAATGGCATCATTGGCACCGTTTTCCATGAGGTGTCGCTCTTTTTCCGCTATCTGAGGCTGCGCTTCATCGAGAGGCTTCACAGTCCACTCTGGCGTTTCATTGGCGGCCAGCCGCCTCTTGAGGGCGTGCAGCTCTCCGAAGAGGATCGGGCGATGATGCTGGAGATCGCTCCCGCCGAGCAGATGCCCATTCCCGAAACTCCGCCGCCCTCCCCTAAGCCCCTTAAAACCAAGCAGCCTTCGGGAGGCCAGACTACGACCGACGACCTGCTGACACGCTTCGGCGCAAAGCTGAACGCCCGTGAAGGGCGGAAGCAGGACGCCGCCAGGCGCGCCGCCCTCCGCAAGGCGGGAAACGCCACCGACCCGCGCCAGATGACCTTCGATTTCGAGGAGGCCAAAGACGGCGGGCAGACAGCCACAGTCCCATCTGATGAGGACAAGCGCGACTTCGCCGATTACCTGGACGACGATGAATACACCCTGCCCCCCATCACACTCTTCAAACTCAAAAACGAGGTGTCAACGGCGAATGAGGAGGAGATTGCAGAGGTCAGGCAGACAATCCAGAACTGCATGGACAGCTTCGGCATCGACGCCGAGGTCGGGGAGGCCATCCACGGCCCGCGCGTGACGCTGTACAAGGTCAACGTGGCAATGGGAGTGCGCGTGGCAACCCTTTCCACCTTCACGCAGGACTTTCTGCGTGCCCTAGCCGTGGAATCCCTGCGTGTGCTGACACCCGTGCCCGGCAAGACCTACGCAGGGCTCGAAATCCCCAACCGCGTCGCCGATAGTGTACTGTGCGGCACCCTCCGGAATGGGCGCGCCTGGTACGAAACCAAGAAACGGCTGCCCTTGACCATGGGACGCAGCATCGACGGAAAAGACGTCATTCTAGATCTGGCGCGCGCGCCGCATCTGCTGGTGGCGGGCACGACGGGAAGCGGCAAGTCCGTCTGTCTCAATACCTTCATCATTTCCCTCATCACCCGCTTCAAGCCATCGGAACTGAAGCTGATGCTGGTGGACCCGAAGGTTGTTGAAATGCATGTTTACAACAAAATACCGCACCTGCTGGTGCCTGTCATCAATGAAAACGAACTGGTGGTCATCGGGCTCCGCTGGCTGGTCTATGAGATGGAGAGACGATACGCTATGCTGGCAAAGGTCGGCGTCCGCGACCTGGAGGCCTTCAACTCCAGAAAACTCCCAGACGAGCCCGTTCTGGACAGCGACGGTGCCCCCATCCCCGCGAAACTGCCGTTCATCGTGCTAATCATTGATGAAATGGCGGACGTCATGGCCGTCGCGAAGAAGGACGTCGAGGTGCTGTTGAGCCGTTTGGCCGCAAAATCCCGTGCAGTGGGCATCCACGCCATCGTGGCAACCCAGCGCCCAAGCGTCGATGTCATCACAGGCACCATCAAAGCCAATTTCCCGACGCGAATCGCCTTCAAGACCGCCTCGCAGGTTGACTCCAGGACCATTCTGGACACCATAGGGGCTGAAAGCCTTCTGGGACACGGTGACATGCTTTTCAACGACGGGATGCAGCGCATCCAGGGCGCCATGCTCACGGACGATGAAATCAACGCCGTGGTGGATTTCTGCGCTGCTCAGGGGAACGCCCCCACAAGTTTTGATTCCATCCGAAACAGCAAGACCGACCCGGAGAACGTTCCGGCGACGAGCGGCGAATCTGGAGAAGGCGAAGAAGGCGACCTCTCCTCCGAGGACAGTGTGCTCATGCAGGCGCTGGCTGTGATTATGGAGGATCGTCGCGCCACCATCAGCTATGTGCAGCGCCGCCTCAAGATTGGCTACAACAAGTCCGCCAGCATCTTCGAGGAACTGGAGACGCGCGGCATCCTCGGGCCACCGCTGCAAGGCGGCAAACGCGAAATAATCCCCGAGACCCTCGACGAAGCAAAAGCCATGCTCAAAAAATAGCATCGGCGCGGCGTGGAGAGGCGCAGGCTCCGCCCTGCGCAGATTATATCCTAACACAAGACCATGACACAGGATTGTCGTGGTCGTAGGGGAGATACCCGTGGAACGGGCGTGGGTCGTCATCGAAGACGAGGGGCAGGAAGTAGCGGTCGCCCGGCCACATGGGAAGCTCCATGAGCTTTTCGCGCGGCACCCATTGGAGGGGGCCTTCGTTGCTGGAGGCGGCGGGTGTGCCCTTGTAGGCCGTCACGAGGAAGATGAAGGCGAACCAGTCTTCACCCTTGGGGCCGAAGTTCGTCCAGTTGACGGTGCCGCGCAGGGACATCTGCGTCACCTCGATGGCGGCCTCCTCGCGGATTTCGCGTATCATACAAGTGGCGATGTCCTCGCCCGGCTCCGCATGACCGCCCAGGCCGTTGTACTTGCCGAACTGCTCGTCGTCCTT
>JAFYIW010000195.1 GCA_017538465.1 Victivallales bacterium | reverse complement strand
AGTAGTGCTAGTAGAGCTAGTGGTGCTAGGTTGGCTAGTAGTGCTAGTAGAGCTAGGGGGGCTACTAGTAGTGCTAGTAGAGCTGGTAGTCTTTTCCCTCGGTTCTCGGCCGTTTGCGGCTGTGTCCAGTGCCTCCAGCAGTGCTCTTTCGGCGGCAGGGCGGTCAAGCCGCCATTCGGTGGACCAGGCGTGGGCGAGATGCCATCCCAGGCCCTTGAGGACGCCGGTGCGGGTGCTTTCGCGGTCGCGGCAAGTGTAGTCGCGGGCGGAGCGCTTGCCATCGCAAAGGATTCCCAGAAGATAACTTCCTGGTTTTGTGGCGTCTTTGACGGCCAGGTCGATGCGGAATGAGGAGCAGCCGACATTGCGGTCGGTTTCGTAGCCCTGTTCGGCGAGGAAACGCGCGATGGTGTCCTGGAGGGTGTCGGCTGCCTGGTCGTCCACGAGTTCGGGTGCTGTTGCGGCGGCGCCGTGTTCGGCGTAGGCGAGGAATTCACGCAGGTCGTTGGCGCCCTTGGCACCGGTGCGGGAGAGGTCGATCTGCGAGGCATGGATGGAACTGAAGACCACCACACGGTGCTTGGCGCGGGTGATGGCGACATTCAGGCGGCGTTCGCCGCCCACGCGGTTGAGCGGACCGAAGTTCATGTAGAGCTTGCCGTCCGCATCGGGTGCATAGCCGACGGAGAAGAGGATGACATCGCGCTCGTCGCCCTGGACATTCTCCAGGTTCTTCACGAAGAATGGCTCTGGAAGGCTGTCGCTGAAATACGCCTCGAACTGCGGGTGTTCGCTGCGGAACTGCTCGAAGCGGTCCTGGATGAGTTCACATTGGGCGATGTTGAAGGTCACGATGCCCACCGAGCGTTTAGCCTGTGCGGGATCGGCGATCATCGCGGCGACATACGCGACGATTGCGTCCGCCTCGGCGGAGTTGGTGCGGCTCTTGCGTTCCAGCACCGCATTCGGCACGAATTGGAAATGCACGCCCAGGAGGGGCGAGTTTGCGGCGGCGGGGAAGGTGTTGAGCTGGTTGTCGTAGTAGTGCTGGTTGCTGAAGGCGATGAGCGACTCGTGGCGGCTGCGATAGTGCCAGTTGAGGTGGCAGGAGTGCACGCCGGCGGTGAGGCACTCGTCCAGAATGCTGTCGAGTTCCTCGACCTCGTCGTCCTCTTCGACAGTGTCGGTGTTGGTCTTCTGGAAGAACTGGGTGGGCGGCATCTGCTTCTGGTCTCCCACGCAGATGAACTGCTTGCCGCGGGCGATGGCGCCGATGGCGTCGGCGGTGGGAATCTGCGAGGCCTCGTCGAAGACCACCAGGTCGAATTGGCTCATGTCGGGCGGGAGATACTGCGCCACGGAGAGCGGACTCATCAGGAAGCAGGGCTTCAGGCTGCCGAGGATGGGCGCGACATTCTGGAGGATGGTACGCACTGGCTTGATGCGGGCCTTCTTCTCGCATTCGCGTTTCAGGAAGCCCAGCGCGGTTCCGGCGGGGCATTCGCTGTTGCGACGCTGCGGAAGCCGTGCGGAGATGCGGGCGACCGCGAGCTTGGCGGAGAGGGCCATATAGTCCGCGTCCAATTTGCAGAACTGCTCGATGCGGTGTTCATGGCGAGTGCCGATGAAGTCCGCCAGCACGGGTTCCGCGGCAAGGATTTGCTGAAGCATCACTGCCTCCAACTTGCGTCGGAAGACCGTCAGGAGCTCGGCGGGCGGGAAAGTCCCCGTCTCCAGCGCGTCCAGGAAAGGCGACAACCCGGCGGCCTCGGCGTTTTCGCGGCTCTGACGCCATACACGGTAAGGCCGCAGCGAATCCAGATTCTCCAGCGCGTCCGCGATCATCTCGTCTAAGGCATTCAGGCTATCGTCCACGACAGGCGCATTCGTCATCGCGGCGATCTGCTGGAACGCATGCAGTGCGTCGTTGAAGCGTTTCAGTGCCTGGCGATAGGCTTCGGCGGCGGGCAGGGCGGTGTCCATGCATTCCGGCAACGTGGCCAGTCGGGTGTCAGGCTGGGGTCCGAAGAGTTCCAATATGGCGTGAACGAGAAGGGCGGCGGTTTCCAATTGCGCGGCGAGAGCCTGCCAGTTTGGCGTGGCGCCTTCCAGCCACTGCGGATTGTCCAGAAGGCCACCCAGATGACGGAAGTCCGACGCATGGTTTTGGACAAGCGACTGGTATTCCGAAATCAGGGGCAGGTCGTGCGCCAATTCATCCGCGCCAGGCCGTGGCGCGGTGATTTGCCGGAAGCCCATCAGGGATTTGCCCAGCGAGCGATTGGCGAAAAAACGCATGAGGAAGAATCTCGCGTTGTTGTCGGTCAAGGTCTGCAGGGCGGAGGCCACCGGAACTTCGGTCAGCCGCATGGGGTGCCACTGGGCGAGTTGTCCTCGCAGTTCGACCAGTCGTTTGGCGTGGTCGAGCGTCGTCAGCAAGTCGTCCAGGTGGTCGGCGACGTCATTGGCTAGCAGAGGGCGCGGGAGCGTCTTGAGTTCTGGCAGTTTCGACGCAAGCAAATCCCTTGCCGCCAATGCTTCCTCCCCAGTGGGGCTCTCCATGAAGCCAAAGGCGTCATCCAATTGACGAATTGCATTCCGAAGGGAGTCAAGGGCTTTCTGGACTGTGGCGAGCGCGGGCGGCAATTGGGAGTTGTTCAGTTTTGTCCAGTCTAGCGGTTGGGCGAAGAGCCGCATGGCGTGGCAGAGCTGCGGGGTGACGGCGGCAAAGCCGTCCTGCGCGGATTTTAGTGCGTTCTCCAGCTGGCCACGCTGTTCGGCGGTCTGGGTGAGGAGGTCGTCCTGTTTCCAGTTGATTTGCGCGGACGATTCCTCCTCAAGTGTTTCGGCGAGACATTGGAAGGCGGAGATGCCGTTGGGGTAGGCGTGGTGAAGCAACCGGATATATCCGTTGAGGGCATCGCGTTGGGTGGCGAGGTCCTTGACCAGCGTCTGCCAATTCTGGGGTTCGGCGGCGGTGGCCAAATTGAGCGCCTCGCGGAACTGCGCCAAGACCTCGGCCTTGCCGGTCTTGTTGGAGTGCAGCTCCAGGCAGAAGGGGCGCATGCCCAGTTTGTTCAGGCGGTTCTGCACGACTTCGAGCGCGGCCTTCTTCTCCGAGACGAAGAGCACGCGACGGCCAAGGGTGAGGTTGTGGCAGATGAGGTTCGCGATGGACTGCGACTTGCCGGTTCCGGGAGGGCCGTGCAGCACGAAGGTCTTGCCCAGCGCGGAGTAGAGAATCGCGGTGAGCTGCGAGGCGTCCGCCGCCAACGGGCAACACAGGTTTTCCAGTTCCAGATGCGATTCCACCTCGGCGGGTGGAAAGACCTTGATTTGATCGTCGTAAAGCCCAGAGAGCCCCTGCACCAGATGATGTACCAGGGGCTGCTTCTCCAAAGCTTCGGCGCGATTGTTGAGGTCATTCCACATCAGGAACTTGCTGAAGGAGAGCCGGGCGACGTAGAGCGTCTCGAGAATCTCGCATTCGGGGATGGCGGCGACCGCCTCGCGGACGGTCGTGAAGACCGCATTGAGGTCCACGCCGTGGTCGTCGGCAGGCAGTTCGTCCATTGACGGCAACTTGATTTGGAAGTCGCGCTTGAGCAGCTCGACGAGCGTCTGGTTGAAGAGTGTCTCGTCGTCGTGGCGCATGATGGTGAACCCGGCCTGGATGGACTTTCGGTTGAGCGTCACGGGTTCCAACACCAGTGGGGCATAGCGTTTTATCTTGTCGCCTTTGGGTTTCCAGGCCAATACTCCGAAAGTGGCGAAGATGGTGTGGACATCGCCTTCCTCCTGGTCCAGACGTCCTTTGCGCATCAGCTCCAATAGCTTGCGGCTCAATTCCTTGGCTGGGCGCACCGAATAGAGCGCATCGGCCTTCTTGGCCTTTGCGATGGCATCGGCGTAGATTTTCTCGCGTTCGGCGACAGACAACTTCTCGGCGTTCTGGAACTCCTCGGCGCCCAGCAGATTCTCCAGCGCGTCCAGCGAGAAGGTCACGCCGTTCTGTAACCGGTCCTCCACCTCGTGCAATGACGCGCCATGAAGCTGGATGGCCTGCAGGCCATCACGCAGATTCAGCAGATGATTGCGTAGCGAGAGGTCAAGGAGCTGCTGCTTCCAGCGCTCCATGCGGCGGGCGACCTGCGGAGTGGTAGGGGATTCTGGCATATCGGCTGCGGTGGCTATGTGGGGTGTCAGTTCTCCAGAGTGAGGGGGGCAAAGACCTCCGCGAATGCGGGATATCCGGCATCTTTGAGGATGTCCTGGAGATGACCGCGCAATTCCTGGTCTAGCTCGTCAATTGACAATGCCGAGCGCTGGACGGCTTTTGCCATGTAAATCAAAGCCTGCTGGACATCGCCTTGACGATAATATACCCATGCCAGGCTGTCCAGATAGGCGGGGGAATTGGGAGTCTTCTTGAGCGCGAGTTCAATCAGGCGCTTCGCCTCGTCCAGATTCTGATGATGGTCGGCCATGATGAATCCCAGCGAGTTGGCCAATTGCGGGGAGTTGGGGTAGGCCTTGAGACCCTTCCGAAGAATTGCGAGTGCGCGCTCGGTCTCGCCAAGCTGCTCGGCGAGGTATCCGTATTGCAGATAATAGCCGGGACCGCGGTATTGGCGATTCTGCTGCCCATGCTCGAATTGCTCATAAATGGCCAGCGCCTCTTCATGGCGCTTCAGGCTGATGAGCAGGTCGGCCATGAGCAGCTGGTCCTCCGGCGTGGGGGACTGGAGGGTTTCGAGAAGGGCCAGGGCCTTCTGGTGGGCGCCCATCACGGTGTAGAGAATGCACAGGTGCCGTCGGTATTTCATGTTGCGTGGCGCCCGCAGCATCATGGTCTCATAGGCACGGGCGCTGAGCTCCAGCAGCCGTTGCGGGTCTTTGTCCGGCTGCTCCCCGTCATCGATGAGGAGTTCAATGGGAGCGGCGAAGATGTTGAACAAATCAAGGTCATTGCCAGCGGTGGCGATCAGTTCCTCCAGATATTTTCCCAGCGCGTCGTAGTCCCGCAGTGCCAGATTGGCGTTGGTGCAGGCCCGGCAGAGTCGCCGGCGCAGGTCGGCGGGGATGTTGTTGGCGTTTTGTTTTTCAAACTGCGTCACGAATTGCCGAAGGAGTTCCCATGCGTGCAGCGAGGTCAGGACAGGCGGGACTTGATACGCCGTCTGGCTAATCTGGTAAACTTTGGGGTGATGGACAAGCCGTTCCGCTTCCCGTAGTGCTTCGGCGAGCTGATCTTCTCTTCGGAAATGGCGGATGGCAAGCTGCAGGTGGTCTGGCGAGCATTCCCCGTCAGGCATGGCGTCAAAACGCTGGATGAGGTCGCCGAGTTCTTGGGATCGATGCTGGAGGAAAAGAAATTCGCCCCATAGCAGAAGATTTGCGCTGTCGTCGGGAGCGACCTCAAGAAGGTGCCTCAAGACTGTATCGGCTGATTCCATCTGCCGTTCGTCCATCAGGGACATGGCCAGCAGACGGAGCAGGCGGAGAGTGTCGGGGTGGTGTTCCAGCAATGACCGCAAATCCTCGATGAATTCTTTCTTCTCGCCCCGGTTGTCGCGGAACATGGCTAATTCGATAACGGGGGCTTCCTCTTCGGGAAAGGCGTCGATGGCCTGGACGAGGAGAGGCACAATGACCTCGGCGTCCGCCTCTTTGGGTGACGTCGCCGCAGAGATCAGATACTTCGCCTGGAGATATGCCAGATAGCCTGCGGACTCCTTCTGCAATTCCGGCGGCAGCTCCGGGGCTGGTGCAAATCCGCATTCGGAGACCGCCGCCATGGCGATTTTCCAGTCATCTGTCCGACGTTCCCGCATCCAATCGGAAAGGATGGGCGCATCTTCTGCCAGACAATGCGCGACGAGGGAAAAAAACGCCAGAAAGAATATGTTTTTGCGGAGAGTCGTCATGATCTCAGGACCAGGCAGGGGATGATTCGCCAACGCGGCACATGCGGACATCGCGTTCTCGCCCGCGCACGCGCACGAAAAAAGAAAAGCGCACCGAACCAACATATATGCAGGCACGGTGCGCGATATGCGGCGCAAAGGCAGAACCGCCAACAGCCCCCTTCGCCAGAGGAGTCGGGAAGGTGGCTTATTTGTTCTTGTGACGCAGAGCCTTGCGGATCTTGTCGCGCTTGTGCTTCGCGATCTTCTTGCGGCGCTTCTTCTTGACAGAACCCATGTTAGATTACCTCTTTGTGTGGTTGGTTAATAAAAGCAGGAGCAAATGACAACTCCATAATGTAACCCCTGAACGTTGAATTTCAACTTCGGAAGACGGGATTTTTCACGGGGCATGGGGACGAGGGCTACGGCGCGGCGTCGCGGATGAAGCCGCCGCCGAGGAGGAGGTCGTCCTGGTAGAAGACGGCGGCCTGGCCGGGTGCCACGGCGTAGATGCCGTCGGGGAAGTGCGCGGCGAATTGTCCGTTGGTCAGCGGCTCAAGGGTACAGGTAACCGGTGTCTGCACGGAACGGACTTTGACCTGGCATTCCAGCGGGGCCGTCGGAGGTTCCACCGAGACCCAGTTGAAATTATCGGCGGTGAGGTGATGGTGACGCACCGCCTCGGCGTGGCCGAGAGTCACGCGATTGTGGCAGGGATCGATACCCACGACATAGAGTGGTGCAGTGGAAGCGACTCCGAGGCCCTTTCGTTGACCGATGGTGAATTTCCAGTAGCCAGTGTGGTGTCCGAGGAGGCGTCCCGTGCCCTCCTCGACGATGTCGCCCTCGCGGTCGGGCTGCTGGAGCAGTTCGCTGATCTCGCCACTGTAGAAGTCCTGGCTGTCGTGCTTTTCGGCGACGGCGAGGCCGAATTTGCGGGCGAGGTCGCGGACTTCGGATTTGCGGAGTTCGCCGAGGGGAAAGCGTTGGCGGGCGAGTTGTTCCTGTGAGAGTCGGCAGAGGAAGTAGGACTGGTCTTTGAGAGTGTCCACTGCGCGGAGGAGTTGAAACCGGCCATCAGGGGCCTGGCGGATGCGGGCGTAGTGCCCTGTGGCGAAGGCGTCAAAGGGCAGTCCGGCCTGGCGGGCGAGTTCGGGAAGGAGTCCGAACTTGAGTGCGGCGTTGCAGCGCACGCAGGGATTCGGGGTGCGCCCGGCCAGATATTCTTCCCGGAAGTAGTCGATCACCCGATGCTCGTATTCACGGGCGCAGTCGAAGACATGGAAGGGAATCCCCAGCTGGGCGCAGATGCCACGCGCAGCCTCGATGTCCGCTTTCT
>JAFYIW010000026.1 GCA_017538465.1 Victivallales bacterium | reverse complement strand
GACCTCGACAGTTACGGGCAGTTCCGCGCAGGTCTCCTCCGCGTTCTTGAAGGTGACCGCGCCTCGGTAGGCTCCGGGGGGCGTGTTCTCCGGGACATGCAGTGTCACCCAGAACTGGCGGCGTTCGCCGGGAGCGATGTCCACGGGCTGGAGTACAGCGCTGTCGCGGACGGGGAATTCCGCGATGGGCAGATGGAAATGCTCCTTGCCGGGAATGGCGCGCTGCTCATCCAGTTCGGCGGAGATGTAGGTGTAGTACGAGCGTTCCGGGAAATCCAGTCGCAGGTAGTTGCCGCGGTCGGCGGGGCTGGCTTTGACGAGCGTGTGGTCGTTGAGCAGCAACTCCGGGGTGAGGACGCGGCAGCCGGCCTGCTTGATGGTGATGGACGGCGCGCCGGTAAACCAGATTGCCACGTGGCGGATGGCCAGCGCCTCGGCGGGAATGAGGTCGCCGTTCTCCGAGGTCAGCATGGATACCTGGGGCAGCAGCCCCTTCAGATAGGCGGTCGGAACGCCTTCCACCACGAAACTCGCGGAGGCGGTCTCTCCGCGCGCTACCCGGAAGGAGAGCGCATTTTCTGGCTGGGCGGGGAGCATTTCAGTCGTCGGAGTGAGCAGTCGGTCGGTGATGGCCTCCACCACCGTCACGCGTGGCTCCGGATGCGCATCGGACTCCGTGAAGATCACATCCGAGAAGCGCAGGTCGAGATAGGGCGTCTCCGGGAGGTTGCTCACCACTTCCAGAACCACCTTGGCGTAATGCGCGTTCTCCGGGAAGGTGAGCAATGGCGAGGCGCAGAGGTGCCACTGGCCGTCCTCCTGGATAGTGAAGCGGTCCGCGCCATCTGAAGCGGCTGTGCTATAGATGAAGGACTCGAAGTTGTCCTTCTCATAGAGCCAGACGTGCAGCCAGAAATTCGCCGCGCCTTTCGCCCATACGGAGAGGAAATATGGCTGGCCGCCCGTGACGGGCAGGAAGTCGCTGGAGGAATACTTGGTGAAGGCATCGCCCTCCCAGTCCTGCATCGTGCAGGTGGGCAGGTCGGCATGGACGTGGAGGCATTCGTGGCCGTCGCGTCCACCGGCGGTTTCGATGGACGCATAGTTCATGAATTCCCAGTTGCCAGACGGCGAAAACGCCATTTTCGGGATATCCGATGCATGGCAGAAGATAGTGGCAAGCACGAAAAACGCCACGACACGCATGGAAAGATGGCGGAATGATGGAATCATGGTGGAAATCTTTATGTGCGGGGACATCGCAACGACGTTTAATATAGAGCAAATAAGGTTAGAGGTTAGAGGTTGGAGGGAAATTAGAAGTTGAAACATTGCTGTCCGGTAAAAATGCCAGGCGTAAAGCGCGCATTTTTCCCGCGAAACACGCGAAATGCACGAAAGGAACCTGTCCCGGCAGGCCAAGCCGCTCCGGCAGAGCGCCTGGAGGTGACGGCGGAAATGCGGCAGAATGTCAGGAGGAACAGCCCCGAATGCGAATCGCCAATAGACACTTGTCTATCAACTTGATATTAGCCGGATTTTGCCTATAATTAGCATTGTCTGTTTGTCAGCACTTCCCAACCTTTCTGTCATAGCCATGAAAAAAACATTTACTTTGATTGAACTGCTGGTAGTTATTGCTATCATCGCCATCTTGGCGTCCATGCTTCTTCCCGCGCTCTCCAAGGCGCGCGAGAAGGCCCGTGCCACTCAGTGCACCAGCAATCTGAAATCCATCATCCTGGGTGCCCAGTTGTATGCGGACGACTCAGACGGCTTCAGCCCGCCTGTGCGCGCCGACTATACCCCAAATGGCAGCCTTGTGCGCTACTGGTGGTTCACCGCCAACTACTGCTTGCCCGGCGGCCCCATCACCGAGGCCGAATGGCAGCAACAAGACCCGTGCTGGGACACGCGTCTGCCCGAGCAGCGGGCGCGCGCGACTGCGGCGCACCGGCTGATGCAGTGTCCGTCGCATCGCGCCGAACAGCGTCTCTGGGGCAACCTCGGCTATGTCGCCAATGTCTGTTGCGGATACTCCCATGGACACTGGACGAGTTCCGGCAAGGCCAAGTGGGAGAACGGATTCCCCTTGAACAACAACCACTGGGACGTCGATGCCGACTGGAAGAAGTGGGGACTCATCCCGAAGCCTGCGCTCTATCTCTGCTACATGGACGGCACGATGGAGAACAACGGCTGGACGGGCAACCAGTTCATCCATCCGGATATCATTCGCGCCGGCACGACCTGGGTTGGCTTCTTCCGCCACACCAACAAGCTCAACATGTCCTTCGGCGATGGCCATGTCGGTCCAATCGATGCCAGTGAAAAAGACACCCGTTTCAACTGCTATCGCAAGCAGGACAACGACTACATCTGGTTCCCGCGCAGTCAGTGGGGCTGGGCGAATATCTAAATCTCCCAGAAAGTCGTAAAACCTGAACCGCCCGGAGAGGAAATTCCTCCGCCGGGCGGTTTTTTACCCTTGTGCTAGAGCGCAATGATATAGATTATTCTCCGAGGTGGGCGCCGCGCTTCAGGTAGGCAACATAGTCCTTCGCCGCATCTTCCAGAGAAGTCAGGGGCGCGGTGTAGCCTGCTTTCCGAATCTTGCTGATGTCCAGGCAGGTGTAATACTGGTAACGGGATTTTAGCGCCTCGGGCATTTCGATGTATTCGATGTTCACGGGCTTGTCCATCGCGGCGAACATTGCCCGTGCCAAATCATTCCAGGAGCGGGTGGCGCCGAAGCCAATATTATACAAACCAGTGCAGAAGGCACCCTCGTTCATGAAGAAGATGGTCATCTTCGCGGCGTCCTTGACATAGAGGAAATCACGTACCTGCTCGCCATCCGCATATTCAGGACGATAGCTCTTGAAGAGCTTCACGCTGCCCGTTGCGGTGATTTGCTCGTAGCAACGAAGCAGCATGCTGCGCATGTGCGCCTTGTGATACTCATTTGGGCCGAAGACATTGGAGTATTTCACGCCGACGAAGGAGGCGCCGCCGGCGGGTTTTGCGAAACGGTTGGTACGAAGAAGATACTGGTCGAAGAGCTGCTTGGAGTAGCCGTATTTGTTGAGCGGGCGGAGTTTCAGCAGGCCATTTTCGTCATCCAGGAAGCCTTCTTCGCCGTCGCCGTAGGTGGCGGCGCTGGAGGCGTAGATCATGCGTGCGCCGTTGCGTTCACAATAAGCGGTGAGCGCCTTGCCGTAGTCGAAATTGTTCTTGATCAGGTAGGTCGCATCCGCCTCGGTGGTGTCCGAGCAGTTTCCCAGATGGAAGATGACATCGAATTTATACAGTATATCTAACTTGCTTGTAATTAGCAAGTTATAAAAATCGTCCTTCTCGTGGTAGTCCACGAAATTGAGGGCGCGGAGGTTCTGCCATTTTTCACCAGTGGCCAAGTGGTCGGCAATCACGATGTTGTTGTAGCCCCGTTGATTGAGCTCAAACACGATTGCGCTGCCGATCAGTCCGGCGCCGCCGGTCACTAGAATCCAAGAATCTTTGTCCATAATGAAAAGATTGTTTACGGTGGTGTGCGGGACGCCGCGCCTGCCAGACCATGTGAGGGCAGTCAATCAGGAGCGGTTTGGCCTTCGCGCGTCCCGCACGACGTTCCAATCACCCCAGGTCGCCGATGTCGAGCTGGCAGACGCGCATGACCTCGGAGGTGGTGGTTAGGCCCTTCTGGACTTTGAGGTCGCCATCCTCCTTGAGTGAGCGCATGCCATGGCGTTTGGCGATTTGATTCAGCACGGAAGTGTCCTGATGTTGGTTGATGGCGGCACGGAGTTCATCGTTGATGACCATCAACTCGAAAATGGCGATACGGCCGCGGTAGCCGGAGCCCATGCAGTTGCGGCAGCGCTTGCCCCGCGGGTTCTCGGGAGTGGGTTCGCCGATGTATCCGGCGCCATGGCATTCCGGGCAGATGCGCCGGACCAGCCGCTGCGAGGCGACTGCCAGGAGCGCAGAGGAAATCAGAAAGCCCTCGACGCCCATCTCGACCAGACGCGAAATTGCGCCGGCGGCGTCATTGGTGTGGAGGGTGGAAAGCACCAGATGTCCCGTCAGCGAGGCGTGGATGGCGATTTCGGCGGTCTCCTTGTCGCGGATTTCCCCGACCAGCACCACATCGGGGTCCTGGCGCACGATGGCACGCAGCCCGCTGGCGAAGGTCAGGCCGATGTTGGCCCGCACCTGAATCTGCTGAAGGCCCTCCAGCTGATATTCCACCGGGTCCTCGATGGTGATGATCTTCCGGAAATCCGCATTGAGCTGCTTCATGATGCAGTAGAGCGTGGTGGTCTTGCCGGAGCCCGTGGGACCCACGATGAGGATCATTCCGTGGGGCATGTTGTAGAGCGCGGTGAGTTCCTCCATGGTGTCGGGCAGCAGCCCCACCTTGTCCAGCTCGAAGACCGACGAGTCCTTCTGGAGCAGTCGCAGCACGATGGATTCGCCGTGCATGGTGGGAATCGTGGAGACGCGCACGTCGATGGAGTTCATCCCCCCGCCGGAGAGCTCGATACGCCCGTCCTGCGGCAGTCGCCGTTCGGCGATGTTCATGTTGGAGAGCAGCTTGATGCGCGAGGAGATGGCGGGGAACTGCGCAATCGGCGGGCGCAGGACCGTCTGGAGCATGCCGTCGATGCGGAAGCGGATTTGCACATCCTTTTCAGTGGGTTCGATGTGGATGTCGGAGGTGCCGGTCTCCTGGGCGCGGGTGAAGATGTCATTGACCAGCCGGACAATGGGGGCCTCCTTGGCCAAGTCGCGCAGAGCCTGTTCGGAATCCGCGTCGCCGGCGGCGCCGAGATTGTCATCCGGCCGGTCGTAGGTGGAGGCGAGGAAGCGGTCGATGAACGAGCGTCGGGTGAGGATCAGCTCGACCTCCGTCTCGTAGAGATTGTGCCACAGCTGCGCGATTCGCCCTGCCTCGTATGGCGCGGCCAGCGCCAGCACGGTTCGGTCCGCGTTCCAGAGCAGTGGCAGACAGACATTCGCGTTGAGGAAATCGTAGGTGACGTCCGGATAGTAGGGCACGTCGTGCGTCTCCTGCTCGTCCAGCGCGGGCAGACCGGACGCCTCCGCGTAGATGGCGAGCATTGCGGAGTCATCGATTTTGCCCTCCTCGATGAACGCCTGGTCAAGTGCCTGGGTGCCGATGTTGAGGGTGCCCGGGTCTGCGGCCTTGAGGCGTGCGGCAGTCAGCGCGCGGATCTTCTCCACCAAAGGCGCCCCCTGCAGGTAAGTCTGTGCATTTTGCTCTGCCATGGGTCAATAGGTCTCGTCCTTCTGGTGTTTGGCGATTTCCTCCAGGGAAATCTTGTAACGCCGAATCAGGTCCTCCTGGAAATTGGCGTGGTCAATGACATTCACGGTGACCAGGATGAGCAGTTCGGAACGGCTGTAGGTGCGGTAGTCATGGCCAAAGAGCAG
>JAFYIW010000194.1 GCA_017538465.1 Victivallales bacterium | reverse complement strand
GTAGGCGCGACGCGTCCCTTTTGCGGCGGCATCCGTGGATTTTCTCCGGGGCCGTGCATCACGTGGAGGGCGAACCCCTGCCTGGCGAGACCGTTGAGGTGAAGGCCGCAGATGGGCGCTGGCTTGCCCGTGCGGCCTTTTCGCCCACCTCCCAGATTCGCGCCCGCGTGTGGACTTTTGATGCGGCCGAAGGGGTTGACGAGGCGTTCTTCGCCCGCCGCATCCAGGCCGCGCTGGACTATCGCAAGCGCCTGGGAGTATGGTCATTGAACGCCTGTCGGCTGATTCATGGCGAGGCGGATGGCCTGCCGGCGCTGGTGGTGGACCGCTATGACGCATATCTTTCCTGCCAGTTCCTCGCGGCCGGCATGGAGTACTGGAAAAAGGTGATTGTCGCGGAATTGGCGAAATTGCCCGGCATACGCGGAATCTACGAGCGCTCGGATGCGGAGGCACGGCGCCGGGAAGGCCTGGAACTGACGGAGGGCGTGCTTTGGGGCGAAGCGCCCCCGGAAGACCTCGCCATCTGCGAGAATGGCCTGACCATGCGGGTGAGTCTCCCGCAGGGACACAAGACCGGATTCTACCTTGACCAGCGCGAAAACCGCCTGGCGGTGGATGGCGTGGCTTCAGGCGCCGAAGTGCTGGACTGCTGTTGCTATTCCGGCGCGTTCGGTCTGCGGGCGGCCAAGGCCGGCGCGAAATCCGTGCTTTTCCTGGACGACTCCGAGGCCGCCATTGGTCTGGCCAAGGCGAATGCCGCGCTCAACGGCCTGGCGGGCGATTCTCGGCTGGAGTTCCAGAACGGCGACATGTTCTCCGTGCTGCGGAAATTCCGGGATGCGCGACGATCATTCGACGTCATCGTCCTGGATCCGCCGAAATTCGCCTCCACGCATGGACAACTGCTGCGGGCGGCCAAGGGCTACAAGGATGTCAATCTGCTGGCCTGCAAACTGCTGCGGCCAAATGGCACGCTTCTGACCTTCTCCTGTTCGGCGGCGATGACGCCGGAGTTCTTCCGCACCATCGTCGCCGAGGCGTTGACCGACGCCGGCCGCGTCGGCCGCGTCGTGCGCACCTTTTCCCAGTCGCCCGACCATCCCCAGGCGCTTCATTTCCCCGAGGGCCATTACCTGACCGGATTGCAATTGGCAATTGGCAATTAGCATAATATTTCCCTTTCCCCGTATTATAGATGCCTGGCCTAGAACTCAATCAAACTGCCAGCCTCCGCCAACAGCAGGAGCTGCAGATTACGCCGGCGCAGCTGCAGAGTCTGGAGATTCTTCAGGAAAACAACCAGGAGTTGCAGCAGCGCGTCAACCAGGCGTTGATGCAGAATCCCATGCTGGTGCAGTTGAATCAGCCATTGGTGGTTGACGAGCGGCAGGCGGCGGCAAGCGTCTCCCCTACGCCAGAGGAAATCCGCGCGGCTCGGGATTTGGACGGCGACGCCAAGGAATACCACAATGAGGTCATTGCCATGGCCGCCGAGGCCCCTCTTGAGGAATTGCCTCCCGACCCAGATGCGCCTGAGGACTCTTTGGAGGCAGAAGCGCCTCAATACCGCGAGCTGCGCGGGACGGCGGACACCGAATACTATCCCGTGGTCCAAGATCCCGACGCCGAGGAACGGCGGCAGTATTTCTGGAATTCGGTTTCCTCTGAGGACGGCTATTACACGCAGTTGCTGCGGCAGGTCGAGGGACTGCCTGGATCGCCGGAGTTCAAGCGCCTCTGCGCGAAACTGGTTGGTGAGCTGGACGAACTGGGATATCTGAAAGTCGGCGATGCGGAACTGGCTGTGCAGTACGGCGTGTCCGAGAAGGCCGTCCGCCAGGCCGTGCGGGCCATCCAGCGGCTGGAGCCCCCCGGCATCGGCGCCCATGACCTGCGCGAATGTCTGTTGCTTCAGCTGAAGGCACAGCGGCTGGTCCACAGCCTGGAATGGGATATCGTGGACAGGCATCTGGAGGACGTGGCGAAAAATCGCATCCCCCAGATCGCCCGTGCGATTGACGCGGACATCGACGAGACGCAGGAGGCGGTGGAACGCATCCGCCAACTGAATCCCGCGCCCGGCCATGAACTCTCCTTCGAGGTGGCGCCATACGTCTATCCTGATGTCCATGTCGAGTTCACCCATGAAGGGAGACTTGCCGTGCGCATGGAGCGCGACACGGTGCCGATGCTGGTTCTGAACCGCGATTATGTCCCGTTGCTGGAACAGCCCGGCACGGACGCCGAAATGCGGCGCTATCTCAATCAGAAAGTCGGCGAGGCGAATCAGCTGATCAATGCCATTGACCAGCGGCAAAGGACAATCGAGAAGGTCACTCTGGCACTGGTTGAAATGCAGCCGGAGTTCTTCAGAAGCGGTCGGGAGGCGGAGCTGCGGCCGTTGACCTTGGCGAAGGTCGCGGAACGTCTGGAGCTCTCCGAGGGCACCGTCAGCCGTGCCATCTCCAATAAATACATGCGCACTCCCTGGGGGGTGCGTTCCTTCAAGAGCTTCTTCTCCTTTGGATACCGCACTTCCAGCGGCGAGGAGGTCTCTAGCCTCAAGGTCCGCCAGCGTCTGCGGGAGCTGGTCAATGCCGAGGATTCCCGCCATCCGCTTTCCGACCAGGCGCTCTCCGGACTGCTCAAGAAAGAGGGCTATATTATCGAACGGCGCACCATTGCCAAATACCGCGACCTGGACCACATCCCCGCCTCTTCACGCCGAAAAATCCATTGAAATTGTGCATGAATTCAAGTATTGACAAAATGTTTTTCCATTGCCGCTTGAAAAATGCCAGAAATTTCATATAATTTCAATAGACACCGGAAATCATCGAGAAATCTTTGATGGACGGGCAGAGGTCTGAGGAGGTGTCTCCTTCACTTGGGAGTCCGGTGAAAATTCCTCAAATCTTGAAAATTCCGCAAATCTTCATACGTTTCTGTTTCCCCATACTCTTACCCAAACCTGACGCAACCATGAAAAAATCTTTCACTCTGATTGAACTGCTGGTCGTCATCGCCATCATCGCGATTCTGGCTGGCATGCTGCTTCCCGCCCTTTCCAAGGCACGCACCAAGGCTCGTACCGTTTCCTGTGTGAACCTCCACAAGCAGATCATGCTCGGAACGTTCCTTTATCTTCAGGACAATGACGAGATTATTCCCCCGTCTTCGGTGAATGGAATTCCTTCCAACCACCAGGTTACCAATTACACCTGCAATAACCTGACCGGCGGCAGATATTTCCCGGTTCTCATGCGCAAGTATGTGGATCCCGAACTGTGGCAGTGCCCGGCAGTGCTGCAGCCCTGCGCCTGGACTTACAAGTGGGGCGATAGGGAAGGCGCGTTGGACTACAAGGTCGGCATCGCCATCAACTACGGATGCATGTCCAGCGCCACCCGCTTTGACAGCCGGAAGCGCGCCAATGCCATCACTTCGATTCCGGTTCCGGCCGGCACCATGTTCTATGGTTGCTCCCCCACGAACACGGATGCTCCTGGCCTGTCCGGCTCGATCAATGGCTACGGCAGCACGGACTGCATGTATGTCGGCCACTATGGCTGGTGGTCGGGTTCTGGCGAACCCACGAAGGCTGACCTCTCCAAGATCGTGCCGCGCACGAACTGCGGCCACAACGATGAAGGCATGGGCCAGGGCATGGAGCTCGGCCACGACGACAAGGCCAACTATAGCTTCTGCGACGGCCACGTCGAGACCATCAAGGATCTCACCTATTACCTGATGACTCCGGAATACTAATCGGAGCAGTTCATTCGGCTACCAAACTGGATGCTTTTCGGAGCATCCAGTTTTTTTTTGCCCACGCCTGCGCGGCGCGGTGGAGGGCGGCATATCCATGTTCCATGCACTTTATCTTAATCCGTAACTTCGAGATGGCAAGACGCTTCACCGCCTCAGAAAGTCCATGGAATCTCGTTTTGTCTTCAGGTGGTTTTGGACAAATAAGTTGACGATTGTCTTGAAAAAAAAGAAAAAATTCATATAATTTGCTTGAAATCTATCAGGGTTTGCCGACGAAAGTTGGTGATGGATGTTGGAAACCAATACATTCCTGAGGCAGCAAGCCCCCGGTTTTTTAAAAACAATCACGCTTTTGCTTACGACTCCTAACACATAACCCAAACACGACACAACCATGAAAAAATCTTTCACTCTGATTGAATTGCTTGTCGTCATCGCCATCATCGCGATTCTGGCCGGCATGTTGCTTCCCGCTCTTGCCAAGGCGCGTGTCAAGGCTCGTACCGTTGCCTGCACCAGCAATCACAAGCAGATTCTGACTGGTCTGATGCTCTACTGCGAGGACAATGATGGCCAGACCGCGCCATCCTACATGTCACTCAGGACCGGCGAGACGGATCTTCAGTCCACCAACAACGGGGCCTTCGCCTCGAACGGCTACAAATACTTCCCCGTTATCCTGACCAAATATGTGGACAAGGAACTCTGGGAGTGCCCAGCCAACATCAACCCCTATCAGGAAAAGTTCACGGCGGTCAACAAGCCGGAAGAACTCTACAAGATTGGCCTGGTGCTCAACCAGACTTGCAGGGCCGACAAGGGCGACCGCATTGACAAGGGCGTCGCTTTGACGAGTGTCGCCGAGCCGATGAACACCTTCATTTACAGCTGCACCGGAAACACCGGAGCTCAGTTTGCCGGGCGCTATGCGAAGGACTATCCGGATGATCGCAACACCATGGTTCCGCGCTCCGTCTACTCCTCCTCCAGCAACGATGGCATGCGCATGGGCGTCGAGTATCCGCATGACGACAAGTGCAACTACGCTTTCCTCGATGGCCACGCGGAAGTGCTCAAGGACGTCACCTATCGCCTGGCCACTCCCTCCAAGAACTAAGTTGAATCGCGCTAGCTGATTCTCCGCGAAACCGGGGTGCTTCCTTCAGGCATCCCGGTTTTTTTGTGATCGGCTTTTCTAGAACTACTAGAACTACTAGATTATATTATTCCCCCTCCCGTAATTTCACATCAGATGCTGTTTCCCATGAAATCCTTCCCTTTGTCCTCTTCGCGTTGGCTGTTGCGCTATCTTGATCCCGACACGCGGAAAATGCAGGAAATTCCCGCGCAGGTCCCAGGCAATGTCATTGGAGACTTGTTCCGCGCGGGGAGGATTCCCGATCCGTATTATGCACACAACACTTCGCTGCTGCGTCCCTACGAGTATATCGACTGGGAATACGCGACGGAGTTCACGTTGCCGGAATTGCCGACGGCAGACGAGACCATCGAACTGTGCTTTGAAGGCATTGACACGCAGGCCGAAGTTTTTCTGAACGGCGTCTCCCTTGGGCAAGCCGACAATATGCTCATCGAGCATTGTTTTATGGTGCCGCGTGATTTGCTGATGGATGCGGGCAATGTGTTGTTGGTGAAAATCGCCTCGTCGGTTAATGCCGCGAGGAAATTCGAGGTCACGCCTGGCGAGCAGGCGTTGCCTTACAATTTTGAGGGATTGCATCTGCGTCGCGCGATGCACACGTATGGATGGGACATTTGCCCTCGGCTGGTTGGCGCGGGACTGTGGCGTCCTGTGGAGGTGCGCTATCTTTCCTGCCGCCGCTGGACCAAGGCGTATCTGCATACAGATGCTCTGCGTGCGGATGGCGCACATCTGATGCTGGACTGGAGCTTCACCTTGCCTAGGGAAGACCGTTTCGAAGGCTACAGCGCACGGCTGACGATGGTCTGTGGAACACAGCGCTTCACGCACGAGGCGCCGTTGCGCTTCTGCCACGGCACCCAGCATTTCGTGTTGCCAGCTCCCCAGCTGTGGTGGCCAGCGGGCGCGGGCGCGCAGAATCTCTACGATTGCACTTTGGAATTGCTGAAGGACGGACGGACAGTGGACACGAAAAACTGGCAGACGGGCATTCGTACGATTCGCCTTGACCGCACTGACGCCTTTGACGCCGGAGGCAATGGGCGCTTCCGCTTTGTCATCAACGGGGAGCCAATCTTCATTCGCGGCTCGAACTGGGTGCCCTCTGAGGCCATGCACGGCGAGAATCCCGAACGCGTCGTCAAGGATTTGGAACTTTGGACGGATTTGGGATGTAATATGTTAAGATGTTGGGGTGGAGGAATTTATGAGGACGATGCGTTTTTCGAGGAGTGCGACCGCCGGGGCATCCTCGTCTGGCAGGATTTCATGTTGGCATGCGAGGCACCGCCGCAGGACGAGGCGTTCCTGGAGGCGATGCGCCGTGAGGCCACGACAGTTGTACGCCGCATCCGTCACCACGCCTGTCTTGCGCTGTGGTCTGGCGACAACGAATGCGACTGTCTGCGCTACTGGGGCGGGCTTGACCGCTTTCCGCCATCGGTGAACCGCGTGACGCGCGAGGTGCTTCCTCAAGTGCTGGTGCGCGAAGATCCTAGCCGTGACTATCTGCCTAGTTCGCCATACATCTGTGATGCCGTTTGGGCGGCCGGCGGCACGCTGGATGACGTTCCGGAACAACATCTCTGGGGACCACGCGACTACTGGAAGAGCGAATACTACACCCGGCACAAGGCGGTCTTTGCCTCCGAGATGGGCTACCATGGGATGCCGGAGATGGCGAGCCTTCGCGAGTTCCTGCCCCCGGAGGCGCTGAAAGTGACGCTGGATGACGTGGATTGGAATTGCCATGCGGCACAGCCATTTGAAGATATGCATGGCGCCTATTCCTACCGCATTGGACTCATGCACACGCAAATCAGGAGCGCCTTCGGAAAGGTGCCCGAGAAACTGGAGGATTTTGTGGCGGCATCACAGTTTGTGCAGGCCGAGGCGATGAAGTTTTTCCTGGAGAGTTTCCGGCTTGGAAAACCCCGCACGTCGGGACTGATTTGGTGGAATGTCATTGACTGCTGGCCGCAGATTTCCGATGCGGTGGTGGATTACTATTATCGCCGTAAGCCTGCGTACTATTACCTGAAGACTTCTCAGCAACTGGTGTTGCTGGCCTGCCGGGAACCG
>JAFYIW010000193.1 GCA_017538465.1 Victivallales bacterium | reverse complement strand
TGGCGGTCTTGGCGGCCGACGTCTTCTTCGTTGCTTTTACCATCTTTGTTTCCTCTTGGAATTAGCCCATGACATTAACGCCGAGGGACATCTTCATCCTGTCTCCATAAATGCAAAAACACGACCGCAAATATTACATAACCTGTTTAATGCAAATTGGTTATGCAACTTCAGCCGTGTCTGGCACCCAGGGACTTGAGACGCCCCGGCGAAAATCGCTACTTTTTCTTCGCGTTTTTCTTGGCCTCGTTGATGCGTTCGCGAACCCGCGCCTCGTAACGCTTGCGACGGGCGCGTTTCTCCGACTTGGTATGCTGTTGGCTCATGATGAAAATCCTTCTCGACAGATGAGTTGCAATGATGATGTTGGAGGTAAAACGCTATAATATATTGGCAAAACGGGGATTTTCAAGGCTGGACCGGTCCATGCGGCGGAAGAGCCCGCAAATTCCGCTCTACGTGTTATAGTATCGGTTTCCATTGCATTGCGGCCCTCCCCGAAACGTCATTTCCCCCTACTCCCCTCGTCATGCATTTTCTGCTGGTGCTTAAAAACCATGGTGACCAAGACGCCGCGATGGACGTCCGGAACCTCGCGGCGTTGGCGCACAAGCGCAAGCACCACGTCACGCTTCTGACGCAGGAGAAGGCGATGCCCAAGAGCAGCCACCACGCCTTGAAGGTCATCACCTGCAAATCCCTGGGCATCGGGATGCTGGACGACTGGCTCCTCCGGCGCGCCTTCCGTCGGGAGATGAGCACCGGAAAATATGACCGATCGCTCTCCTTCTCCCCGGTCGTGGAGGGCGCGGATTTCTACATCCCGAGACGCTTTCGCATTCACAGCGGCCTGGATCATCTGCTGCGGCGACCGGTGCGGCTCTGGCAGCTTTGCCAGACGCAAATCCACTCCTATTTCATGTATGTCACCAAACCACAGGAGTTTTCGTTGCAGATCATGGGCGGAGTGCCCCAGGCGAGACTGGTGAAGATTGATCCCGAAATCCACGAGGAGTGCCTCCCGCGTCGCGACTCGCGTGCCCGCGACCAACTGCGCCTTCAGCTCGACCTGTCGGAAAAGCACATCTGCATTGTCCAGATCGCGGACGACTGGCGTCTTCAGGGAGTGGACAACTCGCTGGCCGCCCTGGCGGGTCTCCCCAATAGCATCCGCGCGGTCTGCCGCTACGCGCTGATCAGCCGGGACTCCTCGCAGCGCAAACTGGAGAGCCTGGCGGAACGCTGCGGCTTCTCGCCGCGCAACGTCATCAACCTTGGCACCACCCTCACCTTGGCGGAAGTCCTGCCGGCGGCCGATCTCCTGCTCCATCCTGCCCGTGAAGAGGAGGCCGGAACGATGCTCCTGGACGCCATGGCCTCGGGCACCCCTGTCGTCTGCACCGACAGCTGCGGCTACAGCATCTTCCTGCACAAGACCTGCTGCCCCGTCATTCCCACGCCGTATCACGCGGAGGCCGTGACCGACGCCCTGGCCTTCACCATTCTGCACTTGAACACCCTCAAGAAACTGCTCCCCACCGAATTTGTGCGGCTTGGCCTGAAAAACCGCTATATCCAGCTTCTCCATGCCATGGAGACCAAGCCATGCCTAAGGCCGACCGCCCTGGATCAGGAAACGGCGCGCGCCATCGTCCAACTTCACCAGAAGAATCTCTCCGACCACTCCCGCGCGGCATTGAAAGACGAGGCCAAGCGGGCCATCAGCCGCGTGACCTACAACCAGACGCGATACCTCGTCAAGGAGTTCAAGCGGCGGGCGTGGTGGCACTTCGGCAGTCAGGTCAAGCGCACCCGCCAAGGCACCGAGCTGCTGGCGCTCTACACTCCGCAGGTCTGCGGAGAATGCCATGACGACGACACCGGGAGCGACTATCTCATCTTTCCCGACTGCGGCGACGGCAATTTCTTCCAGCCGGACTACGCTTTCCTGGAGAACGCCCCGCAACTCTATGCCGCCTGCGGAAGAATCCTGGCGGAACTCCACGACGCCGGCATCTATCATCATGACGCCAAGCCCGCCAATTTCGTGCGCAACGAGTTCTGCAAAGGCCCCTGCCCGCACGAAGTCTGCCTGGTGGACTGCGACAACGTCACCCGCTCCACTCCGCCGCTGGACGCGCCGCTGCGCATCCACAACCTCGCCCAGTTCATCGCGGGCACGGGAAAGCTCGCCCGCAAGGACCGCGTCCTCTGGCGCAGCCTTATCAGCGCCTTCTGCGAAGGCTACAACCGCAACGCCATGCTACCCGTGGGAGACCTGGACCAGCTCTGGCAGCGGGTCTGGCGCACCATTGAAAGCCAAAGCCACATCGAATTCACCTTGCCAGAAGACTGCCTGGAAGAATCCACTCAAATCAACTGATTCTTCAAACCGATTTCCCATCATGAAACGATTTGTTCTCCCGACACTGCTGTTTTTCCTGACCTTCTGCGCCGCAGCCGCCGACTTCGCCCGCCCGCAGTGGATCCACTACCCCGAACCCGACGCCGAGGGCGTCGGCAAGGACCGTTATTTCTTCAAGGAGTTCGTGGTCGGCGAGGGACTCGTGAGCGCACGGGTGTACTTCATCATCGACGACTCCGGCCATGGCTATCTGGACGGACGGCGGATTCCGGAGTCCCAGCGGCTGCCGAAAACGGAGACCACGATCGACCCCGACTACGCCGTCCTGCTGCCGCGTCTGGTGGCGGGGATGCTCGTCCAAGGCTTCGACGTCACCGAACAATTACGCACTGCCGGAACCCACCAGGTGATGCTGCGTGGCGTGAACGGCGGCGGTCCTGGCGGAGCGATCTGCCGTCTGCGGCTCCAGTATGCCGACGGCCGCCAAGAGAATATCGTCACGGACTTGACCTGGCAGGCCGCCAAGAACGACCCGGCGGAATTGGGCGACGACCAGCCCGTCGCGGTCGCCTCGCATGGCGACATGACCATCGAGCCCTGGGCCTCCCGCGTGGACCTCACGATGTTCTACCCGCCCGCCTATGCCGAGACCGTCCGGGAGCTGCTGCACACGGGCGACACCGCGCTCTTTGAACGCATCGACGCGCAACTGGCCACCGAGACCAAGCCGGTCGTCAAGGTCTTCTACGACCAGGGCAAGGCGATGCTGGACATCGACGGCGTGCCCTGCCCGCCCATCATCTACTCCACCCACGCCCACGAGAATTTCACCAACCCCGACTTCGTCAAGAATGTCGGCGGCTTCCGTGACGCGGGGCTGCACCTCTATGTCATGGGCGTCTCCATGGAGCAGATCTGGCTGGGTCCCGACAACCTCGCCCTTGAGCGCTTCGACGCCATGATGCGCCAGCTTCTGGCCACCGATCCGGACGCGCGGGTCATCGTCCCCATCTGCTGCTCCTATGTGCCAAAATGGTGGGTTAACGCCCATCCGGAGGAACTGGCGCAGTATGCCTCCACCCAGGACCCGCCGCGGGACAGGGCACAAGACGTGCAGTTCTCCAAATACCGCGTGCCCTCCTACGCCTCGAAGCTCTGGCAGGAGGAGTTCAATGGCTTTGTCCGGGCGGTGGTGGAATACATCGAGTCCACCCCCTACGCCAAGCGCGTGATCGGCTACCGCCTGGACTCCGGCGTCTATCTCGAATGGCACCACTACGGCTTCAACGGGCAGATGCCCGACACCTCCGCGCCCATGACCGCGCGTTTCCGCGGCTGGCTGCGCGAACACTACGCCAGCGAGGCCGACCTCCAGGCCGCCTGGAACAACCCCGCCGTGACCTTCGAGACCGCCGAGGTCCCCGGCGAGCCCGCGCGTCTCCACCAGGGCGCGGGGGCTCTGCGCGACCCCGTGCAGGACCGCTATGTCGTGGACTACCTCAAGTGCCTCGCCGACACCGTCGCCGACTTCCTGCTCGCGGGCGACCACACCATCAAGGAGGCCAGCGGCCGCCGTGCGCTCGTGGGCAACTTCTGCGGATACTTCTTCGAGATGGTCTTCCAGTCCGAAGGCTGGCATCAGGCCAACGACCGCATTCTCGCCTCGCCGGACGTGGATTTCCAGTGCCATCCCACCGCCTACGGCTGGCCCGTGCGCGACTTCGGCGAGCCCCAGCCCGCCCGCAGCCTCGTCTCATCCTACCGTCTGCGCGGCAAACTCTCCATCACCGAGGCGGACACCCGCACGCATCTCTGCACCGACCAGCCCGGGCACACCTTCTGCAAGACCCCGCGCGACGACGTGAACGCGCTCGCCCGCGACTTCTGCCAGAGCCTCTGCCGTGGCAACGCCTTCTGGTACTTCGACTTCGCCTTCTGCTGGTATCTCGCCCCCGAGGTCCAGGAATACTTCAAGAAACTCATCCCCATCTGGAACCTCCCCGCCGACAACCGCACCGCCTCCGAGGTCCTTCTCGTCGGCGACTGGGACGCGCCTTACTACGCAGGCACCGAGAAAATCCGTCCTGGCCTCCACCACATCTACCAGCAGAGCCGCGAACTGCCCCACGCAGGAGCGCCTTTCGACACCGTCGCCACCCTCGACCTCCAGAACCCCGCGCTTCCCGGCTACAAGGTCTATGTCTTCCTCAACATGCTTCAGGACAAGCCGGAGGTCGTCGCCTTCGCCGAGAAACTCCGCCAGCAAGGCAAGACCATCGTCTGGCTCGACCACGCCGGATACCTCACGGAAAATGGTGCCGATGTCGCCGGAACCGAAAGACTCACCACGATAAAGACCGAGGCCGTGGACGAACTGGTGAACGCCGAACTCGAGCTCGTCAGCGACGGCTCCAAGAACCCCTCGCTCTACGGCGCCCACAACCCGAACGGCCCCACCCTGAAGATTGTGGACCAGGACGCGGAGATTCTCGGCTACCAATATGGCACGCCCGTCTATGCCCGCAAGACCTCTGCGAACGGCGCGACCGACTACCTGGTCTCCGTCGCCACTATCCCGCGCACCGAATGGCGACGCATCTTCCAAAAGGCGGGAGTCTTCACCTACTGCGACGACGATGACGCGGTAATCTACGCCAACCGTTCCTTCGTGATGTTGCACCTCGCCGAAGGCGGTACCCGCACCGTCCACTTCCCGCGCGAGGCAAAGGTGAAACTCCTTCTCCCCGAAGAGCAGGACCTGGGCGTCCTCAAGGACTACACCTTCGAGGCCGAAAACCGCACCACCTACCTCTTCTATTTGCAGTAAATACGGAGAGCCCTCGCATGGGCGGGCGGAATCGCAGTAGGTCTGTTTCCTATGGCAACAGACATAAAACAAACGATGAAAAATCCTCTAAAACTCCTGTTGCTTTTTTGGGCATTGGCGATCGTTGCCTCTTTTCAGTCTCTTGCCGCTCCTAAAAGACTGGTAGAGTTTGAGGTCAAATGTCCCGAAGGGACGGAGCCACACGGAATCTGCTTTGCGGAATACCAGGGGCAGGAAATCATCGTCTGTTGTGTCTGGGAATTATGCAGCATCAATATCCAATGCTATCAGGGATATGATCTGAAGGGGCGGCTTCTCCAAATACCACAGGAGGAATTGGAGAAATGCTTTGGGCATATTTTGAAAGGTGTCAAATTCGAAAGAAGATATACGTTGAAAACTCGGGAGTTGGAAACTAAAATCGCACAGCGTTCAGTGGCATTGCTTGATAAATGCATTTATCCAAACGGGAATTGTTGCAGTTGGGCAGACTACCACAAAGAGTTGACCTTGGCAAATGCAGTGTGGAAGGTTCCGTTTTCGCATTATACCAACTTTGAAAAAGCCCTGGATGATCTTTCCCCTGACACTGCCACGTATTCTACCTTCGATATGGCTCACGCGACCATCCCGTGTGGTTCAAAAGACAGTTTTAGTCCTGTTTTCACGGCGAGTAATCTCACTTTCCAACCATACCAGTTTCATATCTGGGGAATTAGCGGGCTAGACGGCAAGGAATTGGCCTACTACTGCAGTTCAAAATGCGGCAAGGGCAAAGAGGATTTCCTGCCTCACTGTGCCATCTTGGATTCCACCCTGCAACACATCGCTGTTTTGGGAAATTGGAACTACCCATCGAATGATGCCTGGCAATTCTATGACTCGCCTGGTAAATTTGTCGAAGGGGAAAACTGTTTTCGATATAATCTTCCGAAGACTCAGAACTCACAATTTGGTGAGAAATCTTTCTTCTTGTCTCCAGACATCTTTTGCTTTATAAGACAGGGGGGTACTGGAACGAGAGGAGCAAGTATCAAAAAATGCTATGCCGTGCTATATAGTTTTTCGGAGAACCATATCATCGCCGATGTGGAACTGGGCCATCGTCTTGGTTACTGTGGCGTTTGGCAATCGCCTTGGTGCACTCTATCCCAAGATGGAAAACGGCTGGCAATTGGCTTCTCGAGAGACTTATCCAAATGGGTAAGGGTTTATCAACTCGCGCCCTAACACGATCGTCGGACAAGGAAGAATTATATCGTTAAGGCGGACAATCGTTGATGGTGACGTGGGAGGGCTTTTCCCTCCCGCTTTCGTCTTCAAATATGTTTCCCCAATAAAGTATATAATTCCCCCAAGAAAAGCCACTGCAATTTATGGCCTCACGTGTAAAAAGGGATTTATACCTTTGACTTGCCTAATTGATTGGGCAAACGGGACGGATGGGACTTGTGGGACGAATGGGACAGTGGCTTGCGATTACCTTGTCCCGCATGTCCCGTGTGTCCCGCATGTCCCGTATGTCCCGTGTGTCCCGTATGCCCCGTATGTCCTAGAAAATCTTCCGGAAACCAGGCAAGTTAAAGATATCATTCCCTAACCGAAGGTTGGAACGCGGTCCTCCTCAGTTGTTAATTGTCAACCCCTCCTCAAACAATTTTACGGGAACAGGTTATATTTTATAAACTTCGTATTCCAATCCACGCTTCTAGCCATGCCATTGTTTCAGGAGGAGATTTTAATATGCCACAAATACCTCCTAAAGTAAAAGCACAAATCCGCGATTTCCTGTTTTCCTTCATCGGTGGTGTCAGCGCACTATTTTCTTTTATCGGTGCCGTGATTCGATATGGCATCTATCGGGCATCACTGAACGGGGGCAACAAAAGGTATCCTTTTGAGCAAAGAAACGAATTTTTGCTTGTTTTTCTCTCTTTCGCTTTCCTTTTCGTGTTCTTTCTAGCCATGGCGTCGCTCCCCGCCATCCTGAAGAAAATCCGTTCGCGAACCATACGACACATCTTGCTCTGTTCCATGTCTGCCGTTGGCATGCTCGTTTACGGATTTTTCGGTATTAGCGCAACTGTCAATGCAATCCAAAGGGTTGACAACACATTAAGCCAGCCTGGCAATTGGGTTGCTCTTGCCATCGTGGACATCCCGTTTTTCTTCTTTCTCTTCGCTTTCGCATATTATCTGTGGCGATGGTGCATAGATCGGAGAATCGTGAATGCTATGCTTGACAAAGACAACGCTGCCAGCCCCTAGCCCTTCCGCCTCATTCGGCTTTTTTAGTCTGTTGATTTTCTTGAGGCTTCTAGTTCATCTAGTCCTGCTTGCCTTCTGCTAGTTGTATAGTGTCCCTGTAATCAGAGGAACCCCTTCCATGAAAACAAGACTTCTTGCCATTTGGACGGCGTTTTTGCTCGGCACTTGCCTGGCGCAGACTTTCGACCACCCAGTTTTCGCAGAAAACGAGCGCATTCCTCTTGCTATTTTGCTTGAGGCGTTCAAACGGGATGCGAACTCCAAAATTTTCCACTGCGACTACGACGGGGACGACGTCTTTGATGTCAAGCGCCGATGGATGGTCACAGGCGAGGAAAAGACGGCTTTTCTGAACACTTTCGGGGAATGGCTAGGTGCCGAATCCATTGAGCTGGTAAACTTTGGCGGCTTCTGGGACATGGTGAAGGAGTGGTTCACCATTTGCTCGGATGACGAGGCTTTTGGTTACCTATCGTTTTCCCTTCTACCCATGGAAGAGAATGACGAAGAAGATGTCGGCCGACAATATGTTCGAGTAGAATATATCCGTCCAAACGAAGAACATAATGCTGATTGTTTTGCTTGGCAAGGTAAAGTGTCCAAGAGTGTCGAGACCCTGCCGCAACTTCCCGACGGGCAGGAGGTCTGCCTAGACATCTATCGGAGTTGCGTCGAGTTTGCCCGTTGTCCAACGTGGTGCGAGAACATCGTGCGCTTTGATCTCAAGAACCGCAGCGACAAGCCTGTCCGCCTGTTGCGAGCGACCGCCATCAGCGACTTCATGAAAATCAAGTTCACGCCATGCACCCTGCCGCCAGGCGAGCAGACAACTCTGGAGGTTTCGGTGAAGCCCGATGCTTTTTCTGGCAAATTCGTCCGCGAGGTGCTTCTGGAGACGGATGCTCCAGGGCAGGAGTTCATCAGGCTGCCAGTCAGCGGCATAGCCCTGCCAGCAGTCCAAGTGATTCCCGAAAAACTACCACATGATTCAACAGGGAAATACATGCCGAGAGTGATTCCCCCGCAAGTTTATCGTACTGGAATACCAATGCCAGTCAGGCCTGGCGACCAAGAGGTCTGGATTGGGGAACTCCGCCCTGAGGAGACGCGCACCCAGTCCTTCCAGTTGATTCCGTATGACAAGTTCTTCCAGTTAAGCACCTTGGAACAAGGGCAACAGGACGATGCGGTAATCAGCCTGTCCCCTGTTCCCGATGGCTACCGCCTGGACGTCACCGTCTGCCCCACAAAAATCGAGGAGGAAGTCGAAGTGCGTTGTACCATCGCCATTGATGCCTCGTCATTCGGAGAGGATGACGGGCGAAAGGCTGGCCATTCGGGCCGGCGGCGTCTCCGTCGTCACCTTCAGGCACTCTGCCAGAGCGGCTTTGCCTGCCGGAATAGGTTCCTTTCGCGCATTTCGCGTGTTTCGCGGGAAATTTTACCGGACAGTAGTGCTCGCAGGGAGGAAATCTACGCGAGCTTGACCGCGATATACTTCATGCGTTCGCCAGCCTCGGGGGCGGGGATGGACTCCGTGGTGACTTCCGGGTCATTCTTGAGCGCGGTGTGGATGACGCGCCGCTCCGCCGGCAGATAGGGCCCCAGCCTTTTGGATTTCCTCCAGTGCTTGACCTCCTTGGCGGTGTCCTTGGCCATGCACTCCAACTGCCGGACCGTCTCGTCGTCCAGAATGCCATGGCGCTCTGGCGGTGCGCCGGTATGGCCGGTGGAATAGCCGTCCACCTCGACCGGCACCCAGGGCGCGTCCTCGTCATTCTTCTTGAGAATGCGGTTGAGGAGCAGCTCCAGGGCCTCCAGGGCCTGCCCTTTGCGGCCGATGATGCGGCCGGCGTTCTCCGCCGTGACGCCCAGCTTGAAATTGTCATGTTCGCCTGGCAGGACAGTGCTGGTCGCCCCGTATTCGAGCAATGCGGTCATCTGGTCCAGCGTCTGCTTGGCCAGGTCTTTGCGTTCTTGTTCCGTCATGGTATTTGGCATCTATGCTTTTTGTGTCGCGGCGGGCTCCGTCTTTTTCTCCCAGCGGCGGAAGAGAAGCATCTGGGCGATGGAGAAGAGCTGGTTGACTGTCATGTAGAGAGTGAGCCCCGCCGGCATTTTGTAGAAGAAGAAAATGAACACGATGGACATGATGTTCATCATCCGCCCCTGATTCGGGTCAGGCATGGGGGTCAGCCGCTGCTGCAGGTACATCGTGGCGCCGGTGAGCAATGCCAGCGGATGGATTGGCAGTCCGAAGATGGCATCGGGCATGGAGAGGTCCTTCACCCAAAGGAAAGACTCCAGACGAATCTCAATGGCGCCGCGGAAGGTGTTGAACATCGCGAAGAAGACGGGAATCTGCACCAGCATCGGCAGACAGCCGCCGAATTGGCTTACCCCGTTTTCCTTGAAGAGCTTCTGCTGTTCATAGTAGAGATGCTGCGCGTCATTCTTGTATTTCTCCCGCAATTCCTTGAGCTGCGGCTGCACGGCGGCCATCTTGCGCATGTCGCGGGTGGATTTCCAGGCCAGCGGGACGAAGACGAGCTTGACCAGGAAAGTCACCAGGATAATGCCCATGCCATAGGCGATGGAGGCGGGGAACCAGCCGGCCACCCAGTTCAGGAACTTCAGCAGGACATGGCAGAGCCAGCCCATCCAGTCGGCGTTCCAGAAGAAGAAGAGGTTCATTCCCACGATGGATTCGATGCCCTGCCCCATCTGCTCCAGACGCTGATATTCCTTCGGCCCTGCATAGCCGGTGACGGTGAAGGTGTGACTCTCGCCGGGGGCCAGCGAGAGGTTCGGCAGAAGTCCCTGCGCGTGGAAGTATTCCCCGGGGAGCTGCCGGGGGGAATCCGCGCGGAACCCCGCGAAGACGGCCGTCTCGCCGTCCTGCTTCAATTCCCGCAGCGCAAAGAGGAAATACTTCGAATTCACGCATATCCAATTGACCTTCTTGCCGGCGTAGGCCGCCGCCTTCTCCGGAGTCATCTTCTTGGTGATATGCTTCATCTGAAGCAGTTCGCCAGAATTCTTCTCGACGTCGCCATACGCCATGGAGCCGGCGCTGGAAAACGAGACGTTCGTCTCGTCGGAGAGAAAATTGGGCAGCGCCCCGCAGTCCAGCCACAAATTCGGGACGGTAAGCG
>JAFYIW010000192.1 GCA_017538465.1 Victivallales bacterium | reverse complement strand
CCTCTAACCTCTAACCTCTAATCTTAAACTCGAATGATAACCCGCCGGGCAGAGGAGTTTGCCGAAAGCGAGCTGAAGCGTCGCCTGGCGCCGCGGCATGGCCTGAGCGTCTGGTGGGTCGTTCTCTGGACGCCGCTGCTATGGCTGGCCAGCGCGTGGCTGACAGTGGCCTTGTGGCGATTCCCGAAAGACTTCGTGGCGGGCGCGCCTGCCTACGCCTTTGCATGCGCCTTCGCCCTAGGCGGCATCCTCTTTTGCTTTTTCCCAATGCGCCCGCTCTACGTCTTCGGGCATGAGCTGACGCATTGGCTGGCCGCCGTGCTCACCATGCATAAGACCGGCGCACTGCGGCTGGGATTGCGCAAGGGAAGCGTGGAAATCCCCCGGCCGACACTCTTCATTGCGCTGGCGCCCTATTTCATCCCGCTCTATCTGCTGCTCTCCGCCGGGCTTTTCACCTTCGCGGGGCTTTACTGCCCAGTCGAGCCGGTGGCCTTCTGGACGGTGGCCTTCGCGTGGATAGGGCTGTGCTACTCCTACCACATCGTCCTCACTGTACTGGCCTTGGCGCATGGCCAAAGCGACCTGCAATACCGCGGGCCGGTTCTCTCCTGCGCGGTCATCGTCCTCGGCAATCTGCTGGTGCTTTACCTTGTCATGGCGATGATCTCCCAGAACTGGCGCGCCGCCTGGGAAGTCCCCTGGCAAATTCTCCTGGAACTGAAACCATCCCCGCCACGATGAAAAAACTCCTGCGCATTTTCCTGATCGTTCTGCTGCTGCTGTGCGTGGACGCCGCCGCAAAGTCAAAGCGTCACCCGAAGAAGGAGCCGCCAAGACCGCCAAAACAGGTGCGACGCCAGGACCTCAAGGTTCAGCCCAGGAAAATGGATTCGGACCGGGATCTGCGCCGGAATGTCAAGCGGTTCCGTGGCGACGTGTGGATCTCCGGCATCCCGATGTATAACCAGGGAAGCCGTCCGGAATGCGCCATCGCCGTGGTGCGCCGGCTGCTGGACTACTATGCCAGCAGGCACCAGGTGCACATGAACTCCCTGCGGCAGGCCCTTGGCTATGACGGCAGAACTGGCACGAATTTCTATTTTATGGTGGAGGCCATCCAGAAATATTCGCCGCAGCTGCGGCTGCGGTTCCAGCAGATTTACCGCTACATGGCAACCACCCAGGAGATCAAAGACGAGCTGAAGCAATACAACCGCTACATCACCAGGAAAAAACAGGCCATTGACATCCCTCAGGGAATCCGCGCCGTCGATGGTTTCCGGCCGTTTATCAAGGAAATCGACTTCGAGGTCTGGAAGGAGATGCGCTGTACCGAACAGCGGCGTGACCAGCAGAACGCCTGGAACCAGATTGTCCGGCAGATAGACCAGGGCATCCCCGTGGTCTGGGGAGTCTACACGGGGATGGTCCGGGAGCAGGGCGCTCTCGCCTCGCGCGCCGGCGAGCATCTACGGCTGATCATCGGCTACAATGTCGCCAGCCAATGCATCATCTACTCCGACAGCTGGGGACCCGGTCACGAAAAAAAGGAGATGCCCTGGGACACCGCATGGGCCATCACCTGGGAGCTCTTCGTGCTGGACCCGAGAAATTGAAGCACGCTTTCGTGACGAGAACAACAGCACACGGCGCAACCCATTGAGGCCCACTCCCGCAAAAGTCAATCTCCTCCTGAAGGTCGGCGCATCGCGCCCGCAGGACAACCGCCACGAAATCCACACGTTGTTTCTGCCTGTGCCGCAATTGGCGGACGAAGTGGCAGTCACGCCAAATCCCCCCGGAAAAGGGCTCACGATGCGCCTCTGCGGGCGAAGCGTGCCGGGCGGGGCATCCGTCGTCGACAACTTGGCTTGTCGCGCTGTACGCGCGTTCTGCGCGGAATTTGGGCTATCGGAGGATTTCCATGTGGATCTGGCCAAGCGCATCCCGGTCTCGGCAGGCTAGGGCGGCGGTTCCTCGGACGCCGCCGCGGCGCTGCTGGAGATGCGCGACCTCACCGGGCAGCCTGGCTCGGTGGATGGGCTGCGGCCGCTCGCCGTCCGGCTGGGCGCCGATGTGGCCTTTTTCCTGAACCCCGTGCCGTCCTTGGCGACGGGCATCGGGGAAATCCTGACGCCGGTGGAGATTTCAGCCGATTACGAATTGGTCATCGCCTATCCGGGATGCCCCTCGCCCGTGGCGTGGGCATATCAGCATTGCCGCTCCTCTGGCGACCTTCCTCCTCCTGGCTGGCCGCCTGCGCAAGCCCAGCTGTCCACCGTTGAGGACATGGCGCAATTGGCCTGGAATGACCTGGGTTTTGCCTTGGAGGCCAAAATGCCGCTGCTGGCGATGCTCCGTGAGGCGCTTTGCCAAAACGGCGCCCTGACGGCGCTGGTCTCCGGCAGCGGATCCAGCGTCTTCGGGCTGGCCAGGGCAGGGCAGGGCGAGGCGATTCGCGCGTGCTTGCGGAAGGCCTTCCCGTCGGTGGAAGCGTTTTAATCTCTGTGGTTTCGCCGCGCAGGAGCGCGGCATGCAAAACCTGCCCCCTCCCCTTTGGGGGACGGACGAAGAGATATAAGGGATAAAAGCGATAAAAGGAATCGGGGGATTTTACAATTTACAATTCCTCATTCCTCATTCCACTCTAGCCTTCCTGACGGGACCAGAGACCAGAGTCCAGAGACCTGAACTTTTACCTTTCCCCTTTAAACTTTAAACTCCTCTAACCTCT
>JAFYIW010000191.1 GCA_017538465.1 Victivallales bacterium | reverse complement strand
GGCCTTCCAGCGTGCAAATCCGCTTGGAATTGCGGGGACGGAAAAGGCTTCCCCTATTTTATCGCTGGACGAGGCAGCTCAGGACTTCCTCAATGGCGAGGCCATCATGCTCAGGGATGCCCATCTCCACGGTGCGCGCGACTGCCTTGGCGACGAAGGAGCTGGCGCGGTGCACCGACTCCGCAAAGGATACGCCATTTACTGCGTCAGCCAGAATGACGGAGGCGAAGACATCGCCCGAACCGCTGCGGTCGTTCCCAATCTTCGGTTCTGCGAAGATTTGCGGCGCCTGACCGCGCTCGTGGACGAAATTCACCAACATGGAACCGCGGGCAATGCCCGAAACCACGACCTTGTTGGCGTGCCGTGAAGTGAGGAATTCACACATTTTCGCCAGCTCCGCATCGGTGATGGCGGGGTCGTAGGGGCGATTCGCCAGCACGCAGGCTTCCGTCAGGTTCGGCGTGAGGATGTCCGCCACGTCCAGAAAGGCGCGCATGGACTCCGCCAAAGCGGAGTCGTAGGTGGCGTAAAGCTGACCGTAGTCACCCATCACGGGATCCACCACCACCAGGGTATGCTCGTCCCGGAAAGCCTCCAGGAACCTCTGGACAAAATCGACCTGTCGGCGGGAGCCCAGAAATCCGGTGGCAATGGCATCAAATCTCAGATGAAGCTTCTGCCATTCACGGATGTAGTCATCCAAGTGGTCAGTGTAGTCCGTCCAGGCGAAACTTGGATAGCCAGTATGGTTGGTGAAGAATGCCGTGGGGACCGGACAGCACTGCACCTTCAAGGCGGAGAGAATGGGGATCGTGACCGCCAGCGAGCAGCGTCCGAAGCTGGTGAAGTCATTGATGACGGCGGCCTTCTTCTGTCGGTTGTGGTCAACTTGGGAAACGCGGGTGACCATGTTACTTTCCGGTTGTTAAGGCAGTTACGCGCCGGCGGTCAACTTCAGGAGGGCGGGCAATACGATGAGGTTGTTGATGCCATCGACCATCAGCTGTGCGCCTAGCGCGGAGAGCACCAGTCCGGTGAGTTTGCTCAGGATGGCAAGGCCCTGATGTCCGAGCTTCTTTTCCAGCCAGGTGGCCAGAAAGAGAATGATGAACACCGCGAAAATGGCGGCGCTGACGGCTGCGATGGTATGAAGGTAGTCCATGAACGTCTGGAGCTGTGAACCCTGAATCAGTAAGGCCGCGCTGGTTCCGGGACCAATCATCACCGGCATCGCCAAGGGGACTACGGCGATGTTGGATATCTTTTCATCGGAGAATTTCGCAGGGGGGGAATGAAGCTGCTTTGGCGGAGCGGTGGATTTCCCATTGACCAGCGTGATGCCGGAGAGCAGCAGAAGCAACCCGCCGCCGATGCGAAAGGCATCCACCGTGATGCCAAAGGCATCGAAGATAAATCGCCCGAAGAAGAGCAATGTATAGCAGATGAGCAGGCCGCTGAAGCCAATGAGAAACGCCAACTTGCGGCGCGAGCGCGCGGGCCAGTCCGGCGTTGCCGTCAGCATCATTGAGGTCACGAAGAACGGCGTCAGCAAAAAGAAAAATCTGATGAACAGCTTCATGTCAAATCATTTCAGCGTACAAACATCTGGTCACAGGGGCTGATGGGCTTCAGGTCCCGATCCTCATGTTCCAGATTCCATGTCTCAGGCGTCAGACCTCAGTTTTTTTGAGGCCGCCGCCACGTCTTGCCTCTCGCCTTTTCCTGCCGTCCACCATGCGTAAGTGCCGGAGGGCACGGCGAAGATGCCAGGCGCGGCGGGGAGCGTCATCTCGCCGGCCTCAATGTCGCCAGGGGGCAGCAGTTGCGTCATCAGGTGGCTGAGCACCAGTGGCGTGTAACCCGGTGTATGGCAGGTCAGCAGAACGAAAAGCGGGTTTTCAGCCAGGACTTGTCGGCACGAATCTAGAACCTCTAGCATGTTGTGATCGATCTGGAAGAGCTCCTGGTTGGTGCCCCGTCCGAAGCTGGGCGGGTCAAGTACAATGGCGTCATAGCGGCGGCCCCGTCGGATTTCGCGTTTGAGGAACTTCTGGACGTCATCGGTGATCCAGCGAATTGGAGCCTCGTCCAGGCGATTGAGAGCGGCGTTTTCACGCGCCCAGTCCACCATTTTCCTGGAGGCGTCCAGATGACAGACCATCGCGCCAGCCTGGGCGGCGGCGATGGTGGCGCCGCCAGAATACGCAAAGAGATTCAAGACATTGGGCGGCTGAGCGCGTTTCGCGTCATGCAGGATAGTCTGCATCTTGGTCCAGCCGAAGGAATGTTCGGGGAACATTCCGACATGTCCGAAGTCGGTAGGGCGCAACAACATCGATACGCCAGCCAGAGTGCATTCCCAGCCCTCGCGCACAGCGGAATTGCGGAATTGCCACTGCGCACCGTGTTCGCGGGTGAAGAAGGCGTCGGCCCGGCTCCAGTCGCGTGCGGCGAGTTGCGGTTGCCAGACCGCCTGGGCGCAAGGGCGGTCCAGCACAAAGGGACCGTAGCGCTCCAATTTACGGCCGCCACCGGCGTCCAGCAATTCATATTGGTCGTTGGCCATGGATTTTCTGATAGGCTTGGCAGGGATTTAGACCACGCGGAAACCGGATTCCGCGCCAAGGCAGGAGAGGGACGGCAATTCCGCCCAGAGGCCAGTCTGTGGGGCGACAAGGCACCAGCCGCTTCCCAGAATTTGACGTGCCCAGGCTATCTGGTCGAGAATCGCGCAGAGATCCCAGTGGCGGGCGGCGCGTTTGCGATTTTCGTGCGTGCCGGTGTCGCACCATCCGGGGGCAAGATTCTGGAGAATCAGCGTGCCCTCGGGGGCGAAGTCAGACAATTGGCGGATGATTCGCCGGAACAGGCTCTGTGCCTGATTGCTTTTCCAGCACGGCTTTCCGGTTGCCTTGCCGGAGCGGCGCGAAGCATCCAGGAATGGCAACGTCGCCAAGTCCAGGAGAAAGGCGGGAGTGTTGACCGGTTCCGCCAAGGCGGAGCGATCACAGTCGCCATGCTTGCTCAAGGGGAGGGGAGATGGAGAAACGCCTGCCGGAACAACGGGGATGAGTTCGGGGGCGGACCAAGAAAAATACGCGGTGAACCGATAGTCGCGCTGCATCGGCTGCGAGACCGGCACGGTTGGCACGTTGGCCTCCGAGGTGTCCTCTTCGCCATTCTTGAGGGCCTCGTTGGCACGTTGCAGCGCGGCCAGACGCAGTTTGGCATTGGCCGCTTCGGCCAGTTTGGCCTCCAGGTCGCTGTCGCATTCCGCCAGCCATCGCCGCAGGGCCACCCTGCCTCCGCTGGTGCGGGAAATTTCCAGGCGAGCCGTGGCATGCAGATAATCGCCGTTGAGTCCTTGATGCCAGCGCCAGAGATCGTCGCCCAATCCGTATTCGAAACGCTGCCCCCGGTCGTTTTCCAGAACCACGGCGGCCGGCAACGGCGACAGATTCACTGCCGGCGCGCCCGGCGCGGGAAGGTCACGCCATTGCGGAGCCTGGCTTTCCGGCGTGACGACAAAGAAGCGCCGGAAACTCGGGGAGAGGATCACGCTGCCCAACTCCAGGCCTTTCAGCAGAGAGGTCGCCTTGGGCCAACTGAGGTCATAGGTTAGGCGAACAGTGTTCACCGCGATGCGGTGGATCTGACGCAGCCGGACTGGAGCGCCCTGGGTGAATTGCCCCGCGCCCTCGAAGACGGCCATGCCGCTTTTGTGGAAATGGTGAGCCTGGGTGGACTCCAGGGCATCGTCGCTCACGTCGTCAATGCGGCAGTGCATGAAGCTGAAGAGCGTCTTGCCGTCTAGCTGGAGTTTTTGCGGCCCGGTCCCGCGACCGTTTTCATATAGCAGTGTCCAGGATGCGTGGGGATGGGAAATTTCCATGAAATTAGTGGTTAAAAAACTGCAATTGGCAATTTAAATGATTGTAAAATGACATTCTGATTACAGGAGGTCAATGACTGGCAATGGCTTGTCGATGGTCTGGCGCGAGAAGGGTTTCACAAAGGCGTCGTGGAAGCGGAAGACATCGGTGAAGTCCGTGCGGGAGTCCTTCTCGTTGAGGGTGAGCAGACCGGTTTCCACCAGGGCATAGACGAGGTTGCCGAAGTCGGTGGTCTCGCCGATGTTCCAGGCGGACAGGACATCGGCCGCCATTCTGCCGTAGTCGCGGATCAGCAGTCCGCGCATGCCCTCGCACAGTTCCTGCCCGGTGATGTGGCGTGGTCTGCCATGTTGGAGGTGTGTCATTTTACGAGAAATCTCGCGGACTGCGCTGCAGACGAAGGCGTAGGCCGCACGGGGGTATTCCGGATGTTGCCGGGCGCATTTGTCCAGCAATTCTTTCTGGGATGGTTGGTCGGCCATGCTGGAGAGAGGGTCATTGGGCGGATTGCCTGGCGAGCCTTTCCTGGATTTTGGCGGCGAATTCGGCGATGGCATTGCCCTCGTAGTGTTTCTGTGGTGCCCGGAAGGAGACCGGGTCGTCCACGAAACGGGGAATGATATGCAGATGGGCGTGCGGAACCTCCTGTCCCGCGACCTGCCCGTTGTTCATCAGCAGGTTATATGCCGGCGCCCCGGTGGCGCGCATGACGGCGATCGCAAGCCTCTGGGCGGCAGACATCATGGCGGCGAGGGTGTCGGCGGGAATCGCGGTGAAGCAGTGGCAATGCTCCTTGGGGATGACCAGGGTGTGGCCGAAGTTGAAGGGAGCGATGTCCAGAAACGCCAGCACCTTCTCGTCCTCATAGACTTTTGCCGAGGGGATTTCGCCGGCGATGATTTTGCAGAAGACGCAGTTTTTTTCCATGGTGGAAGATTCCTCCTAAGACGATGTTGGAAAAACGCAGACTGACTTAATGTATCGTGTTTGGCGTAATCTGCCTGAAAATGGAGCAAAAGAACCCATCATCATTATAAAAGTCGCCAAAAAGGGATATATTTTGAGTGATGCATCTTTCATCCCGGTTCATTTTTAGGGGATTTTGACTATGAAGGACTTTACTGCAAGGAATCCGGTTCAGGTCGTGAAGGGACAGGGCGGCCTGCCGAAAATCTGCATCCAGAACGACGCCGCGCGTGCCGAGGTCTGTCTCATGGGGGCACATGTCCTCTCCTATTGTCCGGCTGGACAAGAGGAGGTTCTTTTCCTTTCGGAGCATTCGGCGTTCGCGCAGACCGGACCGGCCATCCGCGGTGGCGTGCCGGTGTGCTGGCCCTGGTTTGGCCCTGCGGACATCCAGGCGTTGCCGCACGCCGTCACCTCGCATGGTTTTGCTCGGCAATGCCTATGGGAGCTGATCGAGCAGCGTCCGGTCTCCGCCCGGCGCACCGAGGTGACGCTGATGTTGCATGAGTCTCCCGAAAGCCTCGCCGTTTGGCCGCATCCCTTCGAATTGCGCATGAACATCAGCGTCGGCGCCACGCTGGAGATGAATCTGGAAACCGTGAATACGGGAGAGACTCCTTTCACTTTTGCCCAAGCGCTCCATAGTTATTTTTCCATTGGCGATGTCAACCAGATTCGAATCAAGGGCCTGGATGGTCTGAAATTCATCGACAAGGCTCCTGGCAATCCCCCCGCGCCGAATCCCCAGCGCGGCGAAATCGCCATCACCGAGGAGACCGACCGCATTTATCTGGGGCATGCGGGACAGGCGGTCATCGTCGACCCCGTGAAGCGGCGCGAGATTGTCATTGACAAAAGCGGTAGCCGCACCAGCGTGGTGTGGAATCCCTGGATAGCCAAGTCACGGCGGATGCCGGACTTCGGCGATGAGGAGTTCCACCGGATGCTCTGCGTGGAGACCTGCAATGTCGCGGAGGACTCGGTGTTGCTGGCGCCCGGCGAACGCCACGCGCTCACGGCGGTCCTCTTTGTGCGCCCCATTCAATAATCCGTCGTTTCAGCGCGTCCATGTCTGAGCAACTTGTAGAGCATCTGGCGGAACTGGAGCAGTATGCGCCGGCGTGGGGATACCTGATTGTATTCCTGCTGATGACCATCGAGAGTTCGTTCATTCCATTTCCGAGCGAGGTCATCATGATTCCCGCGGGCTTCCTGGCCGCCCGCGGCGCACTCTCCTGCGGAATTCCATGGTTGGACGGCATTCTGGCGGTGATTTTCGGGTTGGCCGGCTCGATGGCGGGTGCCTACGTGAATTATTTCCTGGCCTATAAGATGGGCGAGCCTTTTCTGCGAAAATACGGCAAGTATATTTTCCTGAAGCCTGCCACGCTTGACCGCGCCTCGGAGATTTTCCGGAAATACGGTGACATGGCGACCTTTGTGTGCAGACTGATTCCAGCCATTCGGCAACTCATCTCGCTGCCGGCCGGCCTGACGCACATGAATTTTCGCCGTTTTAGCATCTTCACCGCCTTGGGCGCCGGCGTCTGGACCGCCATTCTGACTGGCATCGGCTTTTACTGCGGATACCGCACCAGCGACATGGGCTATCCCGAGCTGGTCGAGTATGGCAAGCGGCTCCTGCATGACCACTATGGATGGATTTTGGGCGGACTGGCGCTTTTCTGCGTGCTCTACATCGCCATCCAACGGCGGGTGATGCGCCCCTCACGGGAGTCTTCCATTCCCTCGGAGCCCCAGAATCCGCCGCCGTCTGAATGAAAGTTCCCGGCAGATTGCCGCCGAGTTGGCGCACGAACCGAAAATCCGGTTATGTTATGCGCATTCTGCTGAAAGAAATCCATGTTTCCCAATTGTCTCAATTAAGGAATCACCTCCATGCCCAAAGAACATAACTCCTCCCTGCATGACCTCCTGGAATTCGCGGTCCAGAACCGCGCCTCCGACATCCACATGCGTGAAAACAAAGAGGTTCAGCTGCGCATCGATTCCAATCTGGTGCAGGTCGACACGGTTACCACCACCGAAATCCTCAACAAATTCTGCGAGGATATCGTGCCGCCTGGACGCATGGAAATCTATGAACGGACGGGCGACCTGGATTTCGCCTGGCAGGAACCCAATGTCGGGCGCTTCCGCGTGAATCTGCACAAGCAGCGCGGAAACATGGGCATCACGTTGCGCTGGGTCAAGAGCAAGCCGCCAACCGTCGCCGAGGCGGGCTTGCCGGAGGTCCTCAAGCGCATCGCCGACAACAGCAATGGCATCATCTTCATCACGGGGACCACCGGTTCCGGCAAGTCCACCACCATGGCCGCCATGCTGGACTACATCAACTCCACCTACAAGCGCCATGTCATCACCATCGAAGATCCTATCGAATACACCTTCGAGGATAAACAATCCTTCTTTGAACAGCGCGAGGTCGGGCTGGACGCCGAAACCTTCGAGTCCGCGCTGGTACATGCCCTTCGTCAGGACCCCGACATCATCGTCGTCGGCGAAATGCGCAACCGCGTGACCTTCGAGACCGCCCTGGCGGCGGCCGAGACGGGGCACATGGTGATTACCACCTTGCATACCAAAGACGCGCCCCAGAGCATCAACCGCATCTTGGACATGTTCTCCATCGAGGAGCGCGATTCCATCCGCAAGTCGCTCTCCGACGTGGTGAAGGCAATCATCTGCCAGCGCCTGGCCAAGAAGGCCTCGGGCAAAGGCGTGGTGCCAATCACTGAAATCATGACCAACGCTCCCATTGTCAAGAAACTGATTTTCGACAACCGCATCGACAAGTTGGAGCAGGCCATCGAGGCCAACCAGGAGGCGGGCATGATGACCTTCAACCAATGTCTGCTGGAACACTACAACAATGGCGACATCTCCGAGGAGAAGGCGTTGGAGCTCTCCGACAACCCGCAGGCGCTGCGCATGAACTTCAAGGGCATTTTCCTTGCCGATTCGGGCGGAATCATCCAGTAGTCTGGAGCCCGCCAGGACACGCCATGAGATGACAGTGAGTGCCTTCAGGAGTTCATCCAGACGGGAAGCGGAGCGCCGTCTGCGGCGTCTGCAGTGGATTCTGGGAAACGACGGCATGCGCCGCCGTTTCCGGCGTCGTTCCCAGCCAGGGCGATGGCTTCCGCAGGCATTGCTGGCGCTGATGTTGTTCCTGGCGCTTTTGGGAGTGGCTTATGAGTTCTTTTTCTGACCAGAATGGACGCCGTCGTCTTGCGATTCTGGGGGCGACTGGCTCGGTGGGGCGCAGTGCCATTGCCGTCGCCCAGGCCTATTCGAATCGATTTCAGACGGTGTGCGTGACTTGCGCACGTCAGGGGAAGAAGCTGCAAAAGATTGCGCAGGAATTGCATGCGAGATATTGCTTTTGTGCATTCGATGCGTCGGTGTCCAATGTCGGCAGCGAAGATGAATTGTGTGAACTGCTGGCGGGACCAGAAATAGATGTCGTGCTTTGTGCCATTCAGGGACTAGGTGCACTGAAGCCAGTGCTTGCGGCGCTTCGGGCGGGCAAGACGGTCTGCCTGGCGACCAAGGAGGTCCTGGTGGCGGCGGGCGAATGGGTGATGGAAACCGCCCGTCAACATGGCGGGAGAATCCTGCCGGTGGACAGCGAACACTGCGCGATATTCCAATGTCTGCGACACGAGGACCATGATGCCCTCCGGCGGATGATTCTGACATGTAGCGGAGGACCTTTTTATCGGTGTGCCTCGGAGAAGTTGCATGCGGTTACTCCAGCAGAGACGGAGCGTCATCCCACCTGGGCAATGGGACCGAAGATTACGCTGGATTCGGCCACGTTGATGAACAAGGCCTTCGAGGTCATGGAGGCCGCCTGGCTCTACGGTGTGCCAGAGTCTCAAATCGAAGTGGTCATCCATCCGCAGGCGTTAATCCATTCCATGGTGGAATTTGTGGATGGCGCGGTTTTGGCGCAATTGGGACCGACCGACATGCGTCTGCCGATCCAATATTGTCTTACCTACCCAGAGCGTTTTCCGTCGTTGATGCGCCCTTTGGATTTCGCTTCACCGATGTCCATGGAGTTCTTGCCACTGGATGACCAGCGTTTCCCTGCCATTGATTTGGCACGGCGCGCGTTGCGCATGGGCGGGTTGGCAGGCGCGGTTCTCAATGCCGCCAATGATTCCGCATGCCGTCGCTTCCGTGAAGGAAGCCTCGCCTTTGATGCGATTGTGCCCGCCATTGCCGAGGCGCTGGCACATATTCCTGCAGGGAAGGCGGATTCCTTTGCCGCATTGGAGCAGGCGGCACAGATTGCCGCAGAGACTGTGAAGAAGTATTAGTTTGCCTGGGTCCTTGCTTGTACCATGGGGACGAACTCCTCATCGGCAAAGGCGCCAGGAGAGCAGGGAATAGCGTTGCATGGGGGTGTTGTTGCGTACTGCGGTGCGAACAGAGGATTCGTTGCCCAATAGGATATAAAGCTTCTTGGCGCGGGTCATGCCAGTATAGAGCAGATTCCGCTGTAGCATCATGTAATGCTGTGGAAGCAACGGCATGATGACACAGGGGAACTCACTGCCTTGGGATTTGTGGATGGTGATGGCGTAGGCGTGGAGAAGCTCCTTGCAGTCCGAGGCCTGGTATTCGACTTTTGCCTGGTCGAAAAGAACCTGGAAGGACTTGGCGGAGGGATTGACCTCGATGATTCGTCCCATTTCGCCATTGAAGACCTGCTTCTCGTAGTTGTTCTTGGTCTGCATCACACGGTCGCCCAGACGGAAGATGCGCGGAGGATCGCTGTTGAGAGTCAATTCCGGTTTGTCTGGAGAGGGAGGATTCAGGACTGCCTGAAGGGTCTGGTTGAGGGCGATGGTGCCGCATTCGCCGCGTCGCATCGGGGTGAGGACCTGAATTTCCTCCTGCGGCTGGAAGCCAAAGAACTGCGGGATGCTTCGGCTGACCAGACTGGCGATGAATTCGGCTGTCTGGAGGGGATCCTCGCAGGCGTAGAAGTAGAAATCGCCGCGCGTGCCCTTGGGGGGATTGACCAGCTTCGGAACGACGCCGCAGTTGACCTCGTGTGCACTGGTGATGATGCGACTGCCTTCGGCCTGACGATAAATCTGACGCAATTCGGTGACGGGGATCCGGCCGCAATGAATCAGGTCGTGGAGAACCGATCCTGGCCCCACGGAGGGAAGCTGGTCCTTGTCTCCGACCAGTACTACATGAGTGCCAGGTCGTACGGCACGGAAAAGCGAACGGGCCAGGGGGACATCCAGCATGGACACTTCATCCAGAATAAGGAATTTGCAGGGCAGGGGCGCATCAAGGTTGAAGGCAAATTGATTGAGTTTGGTGTTGAACTGAAGCAGACGATGGATGGTGGCCGCGGGCTGGCCAGTGGCCTCGCTAAGGCGTTTGGCGGCCCGTCCGGTCGGAGCGGCCAGTTTGACCGACCAGCCACGGAGCAGGGCGGCCTTGACCATTGCCGAAACTGTGGTGGTTTTGCCGACGCCAGGCCCGCCCGTCAGGATGGAGACCGGCGAGGTGAGCGCGCAATGAACCGCCTGGAGCTGCTCGTCATTGAGTCTCCCGCCTCCTGGAAGTTCGCGAATGATGGGTACGTTGCCTTGGGCAGGCGGGGCATTGAGCAGGGTTCGCAGCACCTCGGCCAACTGCAGCTCCGCATGATATAAAAATGGCAGATAGCAAAGCGGCTCTGGAGTGACTTCTGGCGAGATGTTTTCTTCGCGGATAAGGCCGTTCTCCATGGCGTGCCGATAGCCCTCGTCCAATGCCGAGACTGGCTGGTTTACCAGCTGGGAGGCCTCCTCAAAGAGGCGACTTTGGGGAAGGCACACCTGTCCGTCCTGTTGCGCCTGGTCTAAGGTGTAGGCCAGAGCGGCCCCGCATCGGAAGGGCGAGTCTGGAGCGATGTTCTGGCTCAGGGCGAAACGGTCGGCCGTCAAAAAACCCACCCCTTCGATTTCCGTGGCCAGACGATAGGGATTCTTTCGCACGATTTCCGGTGCTGACCGGGCCCCGTATTTTTGGATGACCTTGTCCGCCAGCAGCGGGGTCAGTCCAATGCCCTGGAGAAAAATCTTCGCGTCCCGCGTGTCGGCGCTTTTTTGCCAGGCTTCAACCAGCTGTTTCAATTTCCCGCTGCCAATGCCATGTACTTCCCGCAGCCGATAGGGTTCTTTCTCCAATATATCCAGCGTCTGAAGGCCGAAGTGCTTGACAATTTCCCGGGAGAGCTTGGTGCTGATGCCAGGCACGGAGGAGGCCAGAAATTTGATGATGCCATTTGCCGTGGTCGGAAGCTGGAGATGGCATTCTTCAACCTGAAATTGGCGTCCGAACTGCGGATGATCCAGCCAATGCCCCGTGACCTCGATGCGGACTCCCTCCATCACCCCGCTGAGATTGCCGGCCAGCACGGCTTCGCCGGCCTGCAGGTCGCGCTTCAGCCGCAGAACCGCATAGCCATTCTCGGGATTCGTGAAGACGATCCGCTTCACTTCGCCACTCAAGGTGGTCTCCGTCGGCAATGGCCCCGATGGCACCGGCGACTCGCGGCGGGCAAAGGGCAGTTGCGGAGAATGCGATGAGGTTGGACGGCGGAAGGACATTTGAAAATTGGAAATGAGGAATTAGAAATGGGGAATTGCAGGTTTTACACCGGTGCCTCCGGCACCGAGAGAAATGAGGAATTAGAAATGAGAAATGTCGATTGGTGGCGTTTGTCTGACGCAAAAGGTATTATAGTTTGTCAAAACGCTTTGGAGGCGTTTCCGGTTTCAATCTCTGGATAATTTTGCCATGCTGCCACAAAATATCAACATCTCAAAAGACGAACTGCTCAAGGTTGACTTTTCCATCCGGCGCATCAACGAATTCGCGACCACGCTGAAATCTCCCCTGGAGGATGATGTCAATT
>JAFYIW010000190.1 GCA_017538465.1 Victivallales bacterium | reverse complement strand
GTGGGCTGGGCATTGACGATGACCAGTTTCCCTCCGTTGCGGATGGTCTCTTCCGGCAGGGCCGCCACCGGATAGACGACGAGGCTGGTGCCCAGCACCAGCGCCAGGTCGGCGTGCGCGAAGTCGTTGAAGGCGCGAGTGAGATCCTCCTCGACCAGATTCTCGCCATAGAAGATGATGTCCGGCTTGATGACGCCGCCGCACTTGGGGCAGTAGGGCACTTCGCCTTTCATCGCGGTGTCGATGATGTCCGACAAAGGATAATGTGCGTGGCATTTGAGACAGTGATTGTGCTGGGCGCTCCCATGCAGCTCAATCACGTCATGTGCCCCGGCGATGGTGTGCAGACGGTCGATGTTCTGGGTGAAGATGCCGCCGATGAGGTTCCGCGCCTGCATTTCCGCCAGGGTGGTGTGGACGATGTTGGGCTGGTAGGCGTCGTCCGGCTGAAGGAAGATTTTGAGCGCATAGAAGTATTCGGGATGGACGCGGAAGACGTCCAGGGAGAGGATGTCCTCGATGCGCATCCCATGCCAGTCATGCGCGTAGAGTCCGTTGGCGCTGCGGAAGTCGGGGATGCCGGAGAGGGTGGAGACGCCTGCTCCCGTGAGCACGACGGTCCTGCGGGATTGCTTCAGCAGTTCACAAAGGCGGGAGAGGGAGTCGGAAGAAGAACTCATAATATCTATGGTATTACGGATTGAGATGATTTAGAAAAAGCCTTGGTTTCAATGCCTTGAAAATTTAACACGGATGAGTCAACTGGCTGTGGCAGAGGTCGGCAAGGACGCAAGAGTCGCAGTGGGGATTTCGTGCGGTGCAGGTGTAGCGTCCGTGGAGCAGCAGGTAGTGGTGTGCGTTGAGGAGGTATTCCTTCGGGGTGCGCTTCATCAGGAGGGCGCTGACCTCCTCGGGCGTCTTGGCGGGGGCGAGGGCGGTTCGGTTGGCGACGCGGAAGATGTGCGTGTCCACCGCGATGACAGGCTGCCCGAAGCCCAGATTCAGCACCACGTAGGCGGTCTTGAGTCCCACGCCTGGCAATGAGAGCAGCTCCTCCAGAGTGCCGGGGACTTCTCCGCCGAAGTCGTCGATGAGCTTCTGGCAGAGGCCCAGGATGGACTTCGCCTTGTTGCGGTAGAGCCCGATGGTTCTGGTGGCCTCCTCCAGCCCTGCCTGGCCGAGGGCGAGGTAGTCCTGCGGAGTCTTGCAGCGCTCGAAGAGGCTTTCCGTGGCGGCGTTCACGGATTTGTCCGTGGCCTGGGCGGAAAGCACCACCGCCACGATGAGCTCCAGGCGGTTGCGGAAATGCAACTCGGGCTTCGGGTCAATGACCTCGGCGAGGCGGCGGTAGAGTTCCTTGGTTTGAGAAATGGTCAGCATTGATTTGCACTAAAGAAAGCGGATGCGGGCTGGCCTTGAAGGCTGGTAGGGGAAACAATGAAAATATAATATCTACCCCTTTGGTGCGATTGATTTTTATACTGAAAACGAGCGATTTTACACCTTGTCCATCAATCGTTTTTCTGGTTTGGGACGGGATATCTGCGGTAGTCGAATGACCATCGTGGGGCACTTGACAAAACGGCCCCGCCTTGGGCAGCTCCAGGGAAGGGGAAATGCGCTCCGAAGAGAATTCCGTCCATCTGCAAGGTCTGGATGCGGGAGGCCACCGCCTCTTGGGGGGCTTTGTCAAATCTGGCGCAGAAGGTAGGGTAGGGGAACTGCAACGCGACGGCATGGGCGATGTCGCCCACGAAGATGGCCTCGTTTCCCTCTGCGAGTGGCAGTCTGAATATGGTGTGCCCAGGGGTATGGCCGCCCCGTTTCAGTGGGATGAGCCCACCCGGCAGAGCCTTTTCGTATTCAAAGGCGTGGGTTCTCTGCGAATAGGGGGACAGGTATTTCGCCAACCCGCTGCGGCCGTTGTCCTTCTTCCAGGCCTCGAGTTCCTCCCTGGCAATGTGGAGAGTCGCATTCGGGAAAAGTGCCTTGCCCTCCCAGAGCAGCCCGCCGACATGATCGGGGTGCAGGTGGGTGATGAAGATGTTCGAAATGTCCGCGGGACGGATGCCCGCCTTTTGGAGTTTTTCCCGCAACGAACCACGGCTGGGGTCGTTTCCCGCATCCACCAGCATGGCTTTGCCTTCCTTGCGGATGAGAAAGACATTGACGGAGGCCTCGTAGGAGTCGTCCGTCTGACGGAATCCAGATGCCTCTGCGTCCGCGAAAAGTCCCTGTGGCATGCTCGCCGAGGTGTCCTGGAGGCAGACAACCTCGCAATCCCTGAGGGGGAAGGACTGGATGCCATCGGCGTTCTCCGCAAATGCCGAAACGGTGAGCATTGCCAGCAGGGCGGCGGTTCCGATTGTGCCTGTTTTCATGACGTTCTCCGTGGGTTGAGTTTGAACCGAGGAGGCAGGGCGGTCTCCCCTTTCCCGTTTTCAATTTAACTTTCTGTCGAGTTCCTCGCAGATTTGTCTGAGCGTCTCGGCGTCTTCTTGGGACATCAATGGAGCGAACCTCTTGAAAATGTCCTGATGGCAGGTGAGTTTCTCTTCGTAAGAGACGTGGCCGTCCTCGAAGGCAACACAGGTTTGAGGAACGCCATTGCCCCAAAGGATACCGAATTTCGCATGATGGGAGCCGATGATGCTGTCCCATAGCACAGGGGTGTTGGCGGCAGTGCCGGACGCCAGACGCCGGACGACAGACGCCGGACGTGAGATACCGGACGCCAGACGACAGACGCCGGACGCCGGACGTGAGATACCGGACGCCAGACGCCAGACGCCGGACGCCGGACCTGAAACTTTAACCTTTACACTTTAACCTTTAAACTTAGAATTTATGCCAGCAGGCCCTTGTTCTTGTCCTCGAAGATCTTCTCGCTGGTGAACTCATTGAATACGCCAGCCGCAAGCATATCCTGGTATTGCTGACTGCCATCATCGCCAAACTTCAGCGATATGTTCTCCAAGGCAACGCCAGAGACCTTGAGCGAATTATCCCCGTCAGTGTAGGTCAGCGAATCAGTATTCCACTTACTCTCATCGCCGTCCACGAACCAGAGGGTGACCTTGCCTGTTTCAAGCTGTGTCACGGTGTCCTTGCCCCAGTCGCCGCCGAAGGCGAAGATGTCGTTTCCACCGCCGCCGTGCAGGGTGTCATCGCCCGCCCCGCCGACAATGACGTCATTGCCGCCCGCACCGACGATGTTGTCGTTGCCTGCATCACCGAAGAGCCAGTTGTCGCCCTTGTTCGCCCAGATGACATCATCCCCGAGACCGCCACGGACAGTCATTCCTCCGCCGATGTATTCGAATCTCTGACTTGTCAAGTCAACGATGTCGTTTCCAGAACCTGCGCGGATTTCGTCAATCTGCGCGATTCGTGCCTGAACATCAAGTTCTGCGGGGAATGCGGAGTAGATGTCATCGACGAAAAGCGCATCGCCATTGGCGTCATCCGTCAAGAGCAGGACAGAGGCGTCGTCCGAGCCGGCATAGATGTCGGCAATGACATTCTTTCCAGTCAGTGCAACTGTTTGGCCTGTGCCAGTCCAATCCCCAACGCCAACGTGTCTAGCCTGGTAGTTGCCATCCCAGGTGTTCTGGACATTCACGAAGAAGGCGTCCAGAGTGCCATCCGCATTCGACTGGATGAACTGCGGCTCGGCAATCGCCTGCGGAGCGACAATCTCCTCGCCGTATTCCCACTCGTCCAAGTCAGCCGCACGGACGCGCCACTGGTAGGTCGCGTGTGGCAGACTGAAGGCATCCAGCGAAGTTCCAGCAACCTGGAGGCGGACGAAATGCTCGAAGGCATCCGTCGAGTATTCGACTACATAACTGTCAGAACCAGCAACAGGTTTCCAGGAGATGCCGCCAGATGTGCCTTCCAGCTCTGTCGGCACGCCGCTGATTTCAATGGACTGGACGGCTGACCATTCGGAGACCTGCCCCACGGCATCAACCGCCTGTATCTGGAAATGATAGGTGACGCCGCCACGGCCAGGCAGTTGCAGTTGCGTGTAGGTGGTGTATCCATAGTCGATGAAGTGCTCGCCGTCCGTGGACCAGCGGACATTGTATCCTTCCACGCCTGAGCCGACATCCTCCGCGCTCATGGCAAGTGTAATCAGACCATCGTCGTCAGCAGAAAGCGTGAGACCGACTGCGCTTGGAACATCGGCGTCGATGGTGTTGAGCGTGGTCGGAGTGTCGATCGGGTCGTTGAAGTCGAAGTAGATCTTCGCGGTGTTGGTGATTTCCGTGCCAGTTGGCAGATCATCCAATGCATTGATCGTGTAGTTGATGTGCCCCTCGCCAGAGCCGAAGGCATCATTGACGGGCAGCAGACCGTTCTCCAAATCCTGGAGCATGAAGCCGCTTTCGGGATCGACCGCCATGAATTCTGCCACCAGCTGCGTGATGCCCACATCCTCATCCGTGACGAGATTGATGCTGATGGTCGCGGTAATGGTGTAGTCCAGTATCGCCAGCTCGACGGTGCGGTTGAAGGAATCGCGCCCGTCGCCGACCACGAATGTGTTACCGGCAATGCAGAACTCCTCCAGGACAAAGCTGTCCAAGTCATACTTCGTCCCGTCCAGCGTGTCAAACACCCGCACCCACTGCGCTGGAGCCGTCGCGAATTCTGGATCATTCTCGAACTCGACCGTGTAGGAAAGTTTCGAACCAGTCTGCACAAAACCAGCTTCCCCAACGCCCTCCGCAACTGACTTGTCATTCGGATCCGTAGAGCCAGAGATGTCACTGCCAATTGTAATAACCACAGAAGAAATATTGTCACTCTGATTTCCTGCATCATCATAAACAGTAAGCATATATTTCCTGCTTTCTCCAGAGAGCAAGGAATCTGTTACCGTAGCTGAGGTTGTAGTCTGCCAATAGACTGACTGATTATCTGTTTCATAATACCAGACATATTTGGCAATATAACCGTCAGGATCAACGGATTTACTTGCATCCAAAGTAAAGGATTTCGTTTCACCCTCTTTCGCTGAGTAAGTCTGACTTACTCCAGCATTGGCGATAGGATTGACATCAAGAATCGTCACAGTCACTGTGGATACATGAACATTAGCGCCGTTCACGGTAATTACAGTTCCATTTGTATTATATTCACCATCGTAATCATAAACTGACAAAGCATAGTTTACGGACGTCCCATTGTCCTGGACATGATTCATTTCACAGGTATAACTAGTACCAATGGATTCCCAAATACCAGATTTATTCTGTTTGTACCAAATGTATGCAGCAACGCCTCTTGCCTTAATTCCTGCCTCGTCAGAAGAATTCAAACCGTCTAAAACAATAAATTGGTTTGAGGTCACATTTGACTTTGGCACATTTCGTATGGTAGCGGAAGCATCTGCTATCGGTGGTAAATTTGTATTGGGGCATAGTGGATCTGAATGATTACATTTTATATCAAGAACTTCATTGATATAGTCATTAGTTAAATCAACAATCCATACCCCTATGAGGCCGCCAACGACAGTGCATGGTATTGCCCCCCAACCGCCTATGGCTGCTCCTGCCGCTGCTCCTACTCCTGAACACGCTGCAACAATTCCTGTTTGAATCCCCCAACGTGCTGCTCCACTTGAGCCGCCAACAGCCACTTCCCATCCTAATTCATACAGCGACATAGCTAATTTTATAATTGTTGTAGACTTGCCTATAATTTTAGAAAAAGTCCTTGCAATTTCGCTACATTTATGTGTTGTTAAATGCCAGATTTTACTACTCTTTAAATAATTATAAATCTTACTATGAAGACGTTCAGTTATGGTTTTCCCGAACTCTTCTAATAATTTACCCTCATCATAGGCATCCATATTATC
>JAFYIW010000189.1 GCA_017538465.1 Victivallales bacterium | reverse complement strand
GTGAAGGCGCCGCTGGTGGCGGCGGCGCGCAAGCCGGGGCAATTTGTTCTGGTTTCCGTCGATGGAGATTACGGCGAACGCATTCCGCTGACGATTGCGGATGCAGACGCGTCCGAAGGAAGCATCACGCTGATTTTCCAGAAGGTCGGCTACACTACCGCGCGACTCTCCGAGCTGCAGGTCGGGGAGTCGTTGGCGGTGGTCTTTGGGCCATTGGGACGTCCGACGCAGATTTCACAGGTGGGACGAGTGGTTTGTGTTGGCGGCGGCATTGGCATAGCGCCATTGAATCCCATCGCGCGAGCCTTCAAGGAGGCTGGCAACCATTTGACCTGCATCCTTGGCGGACGCACCAAGTCGCTGGTGATCATGGAGGAGTTGATGCGTTCGTATGCCGATGAGGTCATCGTCTGCACTGACGATGGTTCGGCTGGACGAAAAGGTGTGGTCACGTTGCCGCTCAAGGAATTGTGCGAAAGCGCCGCACCGCCGGATCTGGTGATTGCGATTGGACCGCCGATCATGATGAAATTCTGCGTGGAGACGGTTCGTCCCTACCAGGTTCCCATCACCGTCTCGCTGAACACCATCATGGTGGATGGCACGGGAATGTGTGGCGGTTGCCGGGTGAATGTCGGAGGAAAGACCCGGTTTGTGTGCGTGGACGGTCCGGAGTTCGATGGCCTTCAAGTGGATTTCGACGGCATGATGAAACGCCTGGGCACCTTCAAGCCGCAGGAACGTCGGATGATGGACCACGCCTGCCATATCATGAATGTGGCTGAGCAATCCGAGCTGGCCAGGAAGTAACCGCAGGAGTGCGCGAATGAAGACGAAGGAAGAACTCAATCAGGCGGCGCAGGACCTGCTGGACCGGTTCCGAAAACTGGAGAATCCAACTCCCAGGGACCGCATGGCGATACCGCCGCAGGAGATGCCCAGCCAGGCTCCTGAAGTTCGTCGCCACAACACCTCCGAAGTGGCGCTTGGGTACACTGAGGCGCAGGCAGTGCTGGAGGCCAATCGCTGTCTGCATTGCGCGAATGAGCCATGTCGCGGGAGCTGTCCGGTGAAGCTGCCCATCCGGGATTTCGTTCATGCCATTGCGGAAGGCGACTTTCCGGGGGCGATTTCCCTCATCAAGGAGCAGAGTCTGCTGCCGGCGGTATGTGGGCGAGTGTGTCCCCAGGAGAAGCAATGCCAGTCGAGCTGCACGATGGGGAAGGTCCTGAAGGATCCGTCGAGGGCCGTGGCGATTGGCCGGCTGGAACGTTTTGTGGCAGATCGCGAGCGTGAGTCCGGCGCGGTGGAGCTGCCCCAAATCGCGCCAGCGACGGTCAAGCGCGTGGCCATAGTGGGTTCTGGGCCTGCCAGCCTCACGGTCGCGGCGGATACGCGTCGGGCCGGCCATGACGTGACGGTCTTTGAGGCCTTCCACAAATTCGGCGGCGTGATGCAGTATGGCATTCCCGAATTCCGTCTGCCCAAAGCCATTGTGGACGCCGAGGTGAACCATCTGCGGACTCTCGGGGTGCATCTGGAGCCGAATTTCCTGGCGGGGCGCACTAAGACGCTTGCCGAGCTGGTCAGGGAATATGATGCGGTCTTCCTGGGCATTGGCGCCGGTTTGCCCAAATTCATGGATATGCCTGGGGAGAACCTGCCTGGAGTCTTCTCCGCGAACGAGTTCCTCACCCGGGCGAATTTGATGAAAGCGTACGACCGCGAGCATGCGGCCACGCCATTGCCGCAGGTCAGGCGTGTGGCGGTCTGCGGCGGCGGCAACGTCGCCATGGATGCGGCGCGCACGGCATTGCGAATTGGCGCGGAGGAGGTTTTTCTGGTCTATCGTCGTAGCCGTGCGGAAATGCCGGCCCGTGCGGAGGAAGTCGAACATGCCGAGGGGGAAGGCGTGAAATTCCATCTGCTCTGCAATCCCAAGCAGATTTTGGCGGATGAGCAGGGGCAGGTGCGGGCCCTCGAATGTCTGCGCTACGAACTTGGCGAGCCGGATGCTTCGGGAAGGCGTCGTCCGGTTCCCGTTTCCGGAAGTGAATTTGAACTGGCGGTGGACACCGTGATCATTGCCATTGGCAATGTCTCCAATCCGCTGATTCGCATGACCAGCGAGGAACTGGGACTGGAGTTCAACCAGAAGGGCCTGCTGGTCTGCGACGAAGAGGGCCATACCAGCCTTCCGACGGTTTTTGCGGGCGGGGACATCGTCTCCGGGGCCGCAACAGTCATTCTGGCGATGGGGCAGGGACGGGTGGCCGCCGCCGCCATCAACAAAATGCTGCGCACCAGCCCGGATTAGCGCCCGAGGTTTTTCTAGTGTGGCGTGCCTTAAATCCGTTCCGTCTCCGTGTCCTTCGGGGCTGATTTCGTGCAACTGCTTCCATGCCACAGTCACTACGCTTGGTCGCAGCCGTGCAAAAATCGCTCCCCAAAATCTGCGGAACTCTGAACGATTTACGCCAGGCTGCTAGGTTTTCCCGATTACTCGTCCGCAATGCGGCGAGCGAAAGAATTTCACCCCAAAATAAAGGAAATTCGACGTGTACTGGTACATCAAATACCCGCTCATTGTGATTCTTTGTCTCTGCGTGCTGGCATTGGGGACGCTGCTTTTCCGCGGATGCGGCAAGGCAACGCCGTCTGAACCGGCAACGGAGGTTGCCGTGGGCGAAGGGCCGGCGACCGAGATTCCCCCTTCGGCCGCGAATGTCAATGTCGGGGGCGGAACGGATGGCAAACCGCGTCCCTCTGCGCCGCGGCCGCAGGTGACGAAAATCAGCAAAGAGCTGGAGGATGCGCTGGCGAGCGCAGAAGACCAGCTGGCCCATGGGATGCTGGAGGCGGCGCGTGAAATCGCCCGCAATGTCATTGCCAGTGACGAAGTGACCGAATTCGATGCCACCTGGTATCGGGCCGCGGAGATTCTCAACGAGGCCGATAAGCGGCTGATGAACTCCACGGCGCCGGCCTCCGAGAAGAAGATGTACCGAGTGGTCCGGGGCGACAATCTCACGCTCATTGCCCGGCGCAATTACACCTCGGTCGGCGCGTTGAAGCGCATTAATGAGAATTTGCATCAAAGCACAGTCATCCGTCCGAGCCAGACTATTATGTACATTGCGGGAAACTGGCGCATCCGCGTCTCCAAGCGGCAGTATTTGCTGATGCTGTATCTGAACGACGAGTTGTATCGGATCTACACGGTGGGCATTGGACGGGACAACCGCACGCCGACAGGGACTTTCCAGATCACCGAACTCGTCGAGAATCCTCCCTGGTTCCGCAACGACGGGCAGGTGATTCCGTTTGGCGATCCTGAGAATCCATTGGGCACCAGATGGATGAGGCTCAAACCCACCGATGACACTGATTCCACGCTGGAGGGCTATGGCATTCACGGGACTTCGGAGCCTGAAAGTTGCGGAAGCAGCTGTTCGTTGGGGTGCGTGCGCATGCGCAACGAGGAAGTCGAGGAGCTCTTCGCCTTTATCCCAACCCCGGGAGAAGGCCTCGCTCCGCTTGTCCGTGTCACGATCGAAGAGTAGCCGTTGCCATGCCAACGAATCTGCTGGAATTCGAGACGCCTCTGGCGGAGCTGGATATCTGCTTTGATGCGATAAGCGAGCATGCCCGCAAGGATCCCGGGGTGTTGGACGAGCCGGTGAAGCTTCTGAGAGAGCGGATTCACGCCCTCAAAGAGTATTTTGTGGCCAACATGACGCCATGGGAGAAGGTGCGCATGGCTCGTCATCCCATGCGTCCCCAGCCCATTGACTTGTGCCGGATGATCTTTACGGATTTTCTGGAACTGCATGGCGATCGGCGTTTCCGGGATGACCGTGCGATTGTCGGCGGCTTTGCGATGCTGGAGCGCGAGCCTGTCATGGTGATCTTCACGCAAAAGGGACGCAGTCTGCGGGAATACACCGAGACCCATTTTGGCATGGCAGAGCCGGAGGGATATCGCAAGGCATTGCGCTTGATGCATTTGGCCGAGAAGGCAGGCCGCCCGGTTCTGACGCTGGTGGATACGCCCGGCGCCTATCCTGGAGTGGGTGGCGAGGAGCGTCACATCGGCGAGGCCATCGCCTGCAATCTCCGAGACATGTTTCGCCTGACCGTTCCGGTGATCAGCGTGATCACCGGCGAAGGAGGCTCTGGAGGCGCGTTGGCTCTGGCCGTCGGGAATCGCGTGCTGATGCTGGCAAATGCCTATTACTCGGCGATTACCCCCGAGGGATGCGCCGCAATCCTCTGGCGTAGTCCGGAGAAGACCGCCGAGGCCGCCAATGCCTTGAAACTGACTGCGCCAGACCTGCTGGAACTTGGGGTTGTTGACGAGGTGGTGCCGGAGCCGCTTGGCGGTGCGCATCGGGATCCTGCGGCAACGGCACAATTTCTGCGGGACGCCCTGCTGCGCAATCTGAAGATGCTTCAGAAACGCTCTCGCAGCGGACTCAAGTCCGACCGGTACAAGCGTTTCCGAAAACTCGGCGTATGGGAGGAAAGGTAGGAGCCGTTGTTGTTGGTGATGCGGGAGGGCGCGCTCCTTTTCGTCTCCCAATGTGTTCTCCAAGTAAAGTATATAATTCCCCCCAAAAAAAGTCATTTCCCGGCTTTCTTGGGGCCGAATAATGTTATAGTAAGGCAATGGACCGTTTGCGGCGCAACTCTCGCCGTCGCTTTGGAATGACGGTTTGCATTTTTGCGCAGCAGCCACCCACCCCCCTTGGAGAAATCCATGCCAGGCATCATACAAGTCATCAAATACGAGGGCGACAACACCACCTTCATCTGGAAGCATCCGTGTGAAGACTTCAATACGGGCTCGCAGCTGATTGTCCATGAGTCCCAGGAAGCCATCTTCTTTATGAATGGCCAGGCGCTGGACAGCTTCGGGCCAGGGCGTCATACGCTGACAACGCAGAACATGCCCTTGGTCGGCGGCTTCTTTCGGCGTGCCGCCAATGATCAGACTCCGTTCCACTGCGAAGTCTATTTTGTCAACAAGACGGAGCAGATGGCCATCAAGTGGGGCACTGACACCAAGATGGAGTATGTCGAGCCAACCTACGGCTTTCCGATTCAGATTGGCGCCTGCGGGGAAATGAGCCTTCGGGTGGAGGATGGGCGCAAGCTGCTGGTGAAGATCGTCGGTACGGAGCATGGTCTCACGCAAAACCAGTTGGCGCAGAAGATGCGGGCGTTTCTGATGGTCTCCCTGAAGCCCTATATGGTGTCGCTGATCAAGGAGAAAAAAATCAGCATCTTCGAGATTGACGAGCATCTCCAGGAGATGTCAGACGCGCTGCGGGGCAATCTCCAGGGGAGTTTCCTGGATTACGGCATGGCGCTGGAGCGCTTCTTCATCACCACGGTGATCAAGCCGGAGGGAGACAAGGATTACATCCGTTTCAAGAACATCCACTTCCGGCAGTTTGCCGACGTGGCCGAGGCCAAGCTGCGTCAGCAGGTCGGCGTCATCGACCAGCAGACTGCCGCCCAGCGGATGGTCATCGAGGCGCAGGGGATTGCCCAGAAACGTTCCCTTGAAGGCTATACCTATCAGGATGAGCGGGGCTTTGATGTGGCCGAACGAGTGGCCGGCAACGAGGCAGTCGGGCAGTTCACCAACATGGGCATCGGCATGGGGATGATCACTGGCATCGGGGGAACCGTCGGTAACAAGGTCGGCGGCATGATGCAGGAAACCTTAAAGCCTGGCGTGTTCTCGCCATCCGTTTCGGCGAGTTCCTGCGCCAAATGCGGTGCTGCGCTGCCGCCAAACGCGAAATTCTGTTTGAATTGCGGCGAGAAGCTTGTGTCGTCCGATACGGGAGAGAATGTCGTCTGTCCGAAGTGCGGCGCGAACGTGCCAAAGGGCAAGTTTTGCCTGCAATGCGGCGCTTCTCTGGCGAGCCCCGTCTGCCCGAAGTGCGGCAAAGAGATCATTCCGGGTGCAAAGTTCTGTCTGGAATGCGGAGAAAAACTGGGGGGCGACGCATAGAGGCCGGTACGGGCGCCTCTGCCAAGCGAAGCCCTTGCACGGCGGAACGATGAAGCGAGGCGGGAGGTCTCTCCATAACTTTCGAATGGGAATTCTTCCCTTTTTTTGAGGTGAAATTCATGGTCAAGCAAAGAACTCGGATTTTGGCGGGACTTCTGGTCGGCATCGTTGTTCTGGCGGTGATTTATCTGGCCTTGGGAAAGTATGATGATCCGTTTATTCTGGTCTCCGGCGCATTTTTGCTGCTGGATTTGGGGCTGGCATGCGGGGTGCTGTGGCAGATCACCGCAGAGGGCAAGGACGGTTATCTGACGAATCTGGCGTTTCCGTATGTGGTCAGGGGGGCGTTGGCCCTGTCGGCCGGATTGTCGCTTGCGGTGACGGTGCTTCATTTGACGGGAACGTGGGATTTCCCCTTGCCATGGTTTGTAGTCCTTCAGATTCTGGTCTTTGGCTTTGGTGCCTGGAAACTTCTTGCGGTCGGTGCGGGGCGGAGCGAAATCGATGCGGTTGGAGCCCGGGTGAAGGCGCAGACCGGCAATTGGAAGCTGCTGATGGCGGATGCTGAGTCGTTGGCGCGGGAGACGCCGGAGAAGGCTCGTCCGGATGTTCAGCGGGTGCGGGATGCCATCCGTTTTGCCGACCCGATGTCGTTGCCGGAAACTGCCGCAATTGAACAGGAAATCTCGCAGAAACTTGTTCAACTAAAAAAACTGGCACTGGATGGCGAGGACACCACGATGGTCGCTCAACAGCTCGTCAATGCGGTTCAGGATCGCGCCACCCGCCAGAAGCTGCTTAAATAACTTGTCGGCTTTTGATCCGCATGTTCACGGAATGACAATCAGCCGATTCTCTTTCCCTTTCTCTTTCTCTTTCT
>JAFYIW010000025.1 GCA_017538465.1 Victivallales bacterium | reverse complement strand
TTCAACGATCCCGAAGTCAAGATTGACAAGCAGGTGCGCATCCTTCAGTGCGGCGACTTGTCCAAACTGCCCAAGTATGTCGGTGATGACGTGAGCGGAAGCTACACCTTCAAGGCATTGGCGGATGGCACCGTGGTGGTCTCCGAGCCGCTGTTGACGCACCTCAAAGGCGTGGCGGACCTCAAGCCGGCCTGCGGCGAAAACAAGGCCTGCGGCCATGTGGAGAGCACCGTGAAGGCCACGGAGCAGCAGCTCCTGGACCTGCTGGCCGCCTGGTATATCAACATCTCCGTGCGCTCCAATGGCGTGGTCATCGTCAAGAATGGTGGAACCCTCTGCGTGGGCACGGGAGAACAGGATCGCGTGGGAGCCGTCGAGCAGGCAGTCGAGAAATTCAAGCAGAAGTATGAAGGAAAAGAGGACATCCATGGTGCCGTAATGGCCTCCGATGGCTTCTTCCCGTTCCCCGATGCCGTGGAAGTCGCCGCCGCCGCTGGCGTGACCGCCATCATTGCGCCCGCCGGCTCCATCAAGGATGCCGACGTGGTCAAGCGTGCCAACGAACTTGGCGTGGCGCTCTTCCATGCTCCTGAACGCGTTTTCTCGCACCACTAATCCCCTATTCCCGCCAAAGTAGCGCATGGCTGAAGTTCCCGAAAATCCCAATTCCGCCGAAGAGCTGGATGACCTCCAATCGCAGAACGCCCCAGTCGGCGAAGACGCGCTGCGCGCCATGATGCAGCAGTATTTCATCGACTGGGCGTCCTACGTGGTCAAGGACCGCGCGATTCCCGATGTGGATGATGGTCTCAAGCCGGTGCAACGAAGAATCTTGTATACTTTGTCCACGATGGACGATGGGCGGTTCCACAAGGTTACCGAGGTCCAGGGGCAGACCATGAAGTACCACCCGCATGGCGACGCCTCCATCAAGGATGCCCTGGTGGTGTTGGCCAACAAGGGCTACTTCATTGACCGGCAGGGGAATTTCGGCAATATCATCACGGGCGACCCGGCGGCCGCCGGACGTTACATCGAGTGCCGGCTGGCCAAATTTGCCCGTGAGGTGCTCTTCAACAACGCCATCACCGAATTCGTGGATTCGTATGATGGTCGTGGCAAGGAACCGGTCGCATTGCCAGCCAAGGTCCCCGCATTGCTGATGATGGGATCCGACGGCATTGCCGTGGGCATGGCCACGCATATTTTCCCGCATAATTTCGGGGAGCTGCTGGAGGCCGAGATCGCGATTCTGGAAAACCGCCCCTTCCAGGTTCTGCCGGATTTCCAGACGGGCGGGCTGATGGACGCCTCGGAGTACGATGATGGACACGGACTGATTCGAGTGCGCGCCAAAATCGAGACCGAAGGGGACAAGCGGGTCATCATCCGCGAGTTGCCAGCCGAAACCACCACCGAACGGCTGATCGCCTCCATTGAAAAGGCCGCCCGCTCTGGAAAACTGAAAATCGCCTCCATTGCCGACTTGACAAGCGGTGATGTGAATATCGAAATCGCTTTGAATCGCGGGGTTTATGCGGAAGAGACGGTCCAGGCGTTGTACGCCTACACCGAATGCCAGAAGACCATCCGTTCCAATTTGCTGGTAATCCGGGATAACCTGCCGGCCGAAATGGGCGTGGGGGAAATCCTCCACCGCAATGTGGCGAAACTGCAGGAGCAGCTCGACCAGGAACTCCAGTTGAAGCAACATGCCGAACTGGAGCAACTTCAGCGGCTTTCCCTGGAGCGCATTTTCATTGAGAACCGCATTTACAAGGCCATCGAAAAGTGCTCCACGATGCCGAGAATCATGTCGGCGGTCCATAAGGGGCTGGCGCCTTTCCGCGAACAACTGGTTCGGGATGTCACGGACGAAGATGTCAACCATCTGCTGCAAATCCCGATTCGCAGAATTTCGCTCTTCGACCTCAACAAGAATCTGGATGACATCGAGGCCGTCAAAAAGGCCCTGGACCAGACGCGGTATGACCTGGCACACCAGGTGGAATACGCCATCGCCTTCCTGCGGCGCATCCTTGAGGAGTATGGACCACTGTATCCGCGTCGCACCACCATCACCAGCTTTTCGGACGTGGATCGCAAGGAGATTGCCCTGCGCAACGTGAAAGTGTATCATGACCGGGTGAACTACTTCATCGGCACCAGCGTCAAGGCTTCCAGCAAAGACGCCGAACCGCTGGTCTGCACGGAATTTGACCGGCTGATGGTGCTGCGCACGGATGGCACCTGCATGGTCATTCCCATCGAGGCGAAGACCTACATCGGACAGACCAAATACGTTTTTGTTTACGACAAGGAGCAGGTCTTCTGCATCCTCTATCATGACAAGAAAACCGGCACCTGGTATGCCAAGCGCTTCCAACTTGGCAATTACATTCTGAAAAAGGAATACCATGTTGTGCCGGAGGGATGCGTGATTGATGCCCTCTACACGAATTCCGGCGTGGTGGTCTCGTTGGAGTTGCCAGTAAGCCGGCGTCGCGCACAAAGCTCCATCGAGGTGGATTTCGATTCCTTCCCACTGCGTGGTCGTGAGGCGCGGGGCTTCAAGATCACCAGTTATTCCGTGCTGAAAATCAGCGTGGTCAAGCGTGGAGGAGGCGTGGCGCCTCCGGAATCTCCGGAAAAGCCGGAACCTCCGGAATCTCCGGAACCTCCAGAAAAGCCGACCCCTCCGGAAAAGCCTGAACCTCCGGAACCTCCGGAAAAGCCGGAATCTCCGGAATCTCCAGAAAAGCCGGCCCCTCCGGAATCTCCGGAAAAGCCGGAATCTCCGGAACCTCCGAAAAACGGCAAAAAACGGACTAAAGCACTTCATCAGGACGAATTGCCGTTTTTCTTGGACGAATAGACTGTAATCCAATGGAAGCGGCGAAGGAGTTCCATTGCGCAGAATGCGGGGCGTGCTGCCGTTGGGATGGCATTGTCCGCGTGGACGATGCGGCCATTGCCGCGATGGCAGGCTACCTGAAGATCTCGGAGCAGGAATTCATTGATTCCTATACGCGCCTTGGACCAGACCGCAGAGGATTGGTTCTCCTGGATGCCCCCGATGGCGCGTGTTGTTTTCTCACTACGGATAACCACTGCCGCATTCATCCTGTCAAACCACGCCAGTGCAGGGATTTTCCGAAAAACTGGAATGTTTCCTCGGAACTCATGAAACGGTGCCAGGGAAGATGGGAAATGCGGAATTGCAATCAAGAGAAATAACAAATGGCTGATTTTCAAAAAGTAGTGTTGATTTTAGTGGACGGGATGCGCCCCGATGGCCTGGCGGCCTGTGGCAATCCCTTTGTGAACGAGTTGCAGGCACATAGCCACTATACCTTGCACGGTGCCACGGTGATGCCCTCGGTCACTCTGCCGTGCCATTTCTCCCTGTTTCATAGCGTGACGCCACAGCGCCACGGCATTCTGACCAATACCTACGTCCCCCAGGTGCGGCCAGTCCAGGGACTCTTTGAGGTATTACATAGTGGCGGAAAAACCAGTGCGATGTTTTATAATTGGGAGGAACTGCGCGACCTGGCACGGCCGGACAACATCACCTACGCCTGTTTTGCCAGCGGACACCAGTTCGGCTACGAGAAGGCCAACCCGATTATTGTAGACAACCTTCTGCGGTATTTCGCGACCTACGGCCAGCCGGATTTCACCTTCCTGTATCTGGGGTGGACGGACGAGGCGGGACACGGCTTTGGCTGGATGACCCCCGAGTATCTCCGCTCGGTCAGCGGGAGCCTGGACTCGGTGAAGAAAGTCGTGGATTCGCTGGGCAACGACACGCTGGTCATGCTTACGGCCGACCATGGCGGCCATGATCGCTCGCATGGAACGGAAATGGCGGAGGACATGGTCATTCCCGTCTTCCTCTACAATCGTGGCCTGGTTTCTGCGGAATTGCCGACGGCAAGCATCCTGGATTTGGCACCGACGACGGCTACTGTGCTTGGCGTGCCTGCCGATCATGAATGGGAAGGCAAGAGTCTGCTATAGAGAACTCTTTTTAGGAGAGATTGATGCATACGGAATTCATCATGGGTAATGCGGCCATTGCGATGGGCGCATTGGCGTCAGGCGTGAATCTGGTTGCAGGATACCCTGGCACCCCCTCCAGCGAAGTGCTT
>JAFYIW010000188.1 GCA_017538465.1 Victivallales bacterium | reverse complement strand
GGTCGGCACGTCATACGGGGAAACCAGCAAGAGCTGCCGTTTCAGTTGCTCGGAAGGCAAATCCGCATAGTCATGAAGCAAAGCGCTGACCCCACAATTGCCCCGGTAATACTGCTGGAGAAGATTTTGCGGAGGCTCCGATGCCGTGTCCAGCTGGCGCGCCGTCAGCCATTCACTGCCCTGACGCACTGCCAGAGCAAAAATGAAGACACTCGCCAATAGCCCCCGCCAACCCCGTCGCGAGAGCTGATTCAGCCACGCCCACTGTCGGGCAAGCACAGCCGCCCCGAAGGTCACGGCGGGAAGCAATGGCAAAAAGACACGCGGGAAAGGAGAACGATGCACCGGCGAAGGCACCAGAAGCACCGCCACCAACGCCAAAGCACAGCCGCTTAACAACCACCATGCCAATCGTGGCTCCGCACCCTCTTGCGCGGGGTGTTCCGTGCCCGCAGGTTCTGCGCACGCGCCGTCCTGTGCCCGCGCATTCTTGCGCGGATCCTCGTGCGCGGGGTGTTCTGTGCCCGCAGGTTCTGTGCCCGCGCGTCTTTGCGCGGGTTTAAGGATCGGCACGCAGAGCACCCCCAGGTGCAAAGCGAATGCGAACACGACATGTAAGCCCACCATCCAGGCACTGGTCCAGCCGCCAGACTCCCGCATGGCCCGCTGGAATTCCTCCCGAAGCGTCAGATAATACGCCACGCCCAAAAACACGCCCGCCACTGGCGGCCATGCCCCCCGAATCGCTGCCCCGAATCCCGTCCACTGACGCAAGGCCTTGCCTTTTCCCGCAAAAAGTGCGAAAGCCAAGGCGAACGGAAGCATCGCCGCCGACGGCATCACCAGCGGCAGGAGCAGACTCACGCAGAAGAGCGCAAACCCATTCCCCCACGTGGGCTTTGTCCATCTGGAGGCAGTGGCAGTCACCGCCAGGGCACTTAGGAACATCGCCAGAGAATAGCCACGGAACTGCCAGGCGAAGGCGGTGAAGACCGGGCTGCATGCCATCACCAACGCTGCTAGAATCGCCACCCGTTCCCCCAGAAACTTCCGCCAAGACAGACAAACCACTGCGATGGTCCCCATGCCAAACAACAACGGGGGGACGCGTACAAGGAACTCACTTCCCGCATTCCAATTCAGTCCACGCAACCATAGCCATTCCAGGAAGTTACTCAGGAAGTGATTGTTGGCAAAGCGGTAATCGCGGAAAATCGACCACGGGGAGTCGTGCTGGAAGACGACATTCCACGAAAGCACCTCGTCATACCACAGGTCGCCCAGAATCCAGAAGAAGACGCAGCAAAAGAAGAGCGCCTCCACGGTCAGGAGCTGCCACCACCAACGGGATTGTGTCTTCTTCTGCGGCATCGTCAAATCGGGAAATCGAAGTTCAGCCCATCGTACGCGAGGGTGTTTCCGGGTTGCATTAGCGGCTGGTCGCGGGCATAGAGGACATCGTGGCACAGGTGCGTGAACCACGCGCGTTGCGGACAAATCCGCCGCACCGCCTCCTCCGCCTCGAAGATGCTGAAATGCGTGGGATGCCTACGCCAGCGCAGGGCGTCAATCACCAAGTCGGTCACCCCCTCCAGCAGCGGATAAGTCTCCTCCGGGATTGCACTGCAGTCGCAGACGTAGGCCATTCCGCCAATCCGATAGCCCAGCGTGGTGGCGCGACCATGCTTCAACGGCAACGGCGTGACCTTCAAACCCGCCACCGAAAATGGCCCTGTCGCCTCCCGGTAATCCAACTGAGGGATGCTCCAGCGAGGCGTGCCATCCGCCTGGTATTTGAGTTCGTCCACATAACGATAGCGCTCGTGGACGATTGCCAAGGTGGCGGGACTGGCATAGAATGGCAATGCGGTCCGAGAAAATTGAGTGATGGCCTGGAGGTCATCCAAACCATCCACGTGGTCGATATGCGCGTGGGTGAGCAGCACCGCGTCCAGCCGGGTCACGTGGAAATTCAGGCATTGATGGCGCAAATCCGGTCCGCAGTCGATGAGGAGCTTCGTGGGGCCGACCTCGACCAGTCCGCTGGAGCGCTCATGGTGATCTCGGGGGTCGGTGGAACGGCAGACCTCGCAGTCACAGCACATCATCGGCACGCCGCGCGAAGTCCCCGAACCCAGAAATGTGAATCTGCCCGTCATCGGCCTGATGCCTGCTGCATCTTCAGCAGGGTGGAATTCAAAACCGCATTGTCCGCCTTCAGGCGCTCCAGCTGGTCAGCCAACGTCTTGTTGCCACGGCGCAATGCGGCATTCTCGGCCTCCAGCGCACCCAAGGAGATGCCGGAGTAAAGCGTGACGTAACTCTGGCGCAATTCCTCAAGCTGCACCTTCGCGCGGTCCACCTCAGCCGTGCCCTTCCCCTCTTCCGCGGCGGTCTCCAGAAATTGCTGATAATGCCAAATCGCCAAAGGCCAGTCATCCGTGGTTTTCTTCAGCAGTTCCGCCGCGTCCAGATGCTCCTGCGCGGTCAACTTCGGAATCGCCTGAATCGGCACATTCGCCTGACGCCCACACCCCGACAGCAAAAATACCGTCAAAAGAGCAATTTGTATCTTCTCCCAGAGAAAGTCCTGCTTCATCTTGACATCACAACTTCGTTACGGGAACCAACTTCGCCAGGCCGATGCCGTGCGAACTCTTCAGAAGAATCCAGGTCCCTGGCTGCGCCAGGGCAGGCAACTGGGCGGCCATCTCGTCCGCATTGGCGACGCTTTGAATTGCCGCATCCACCTCTGCCGCGGCGGCTCTCATCAGCGGCCCCACCGTCCAGAGTTGCGCCCGGGGACATTTCCTCCGCGCAAAATGCAGGGCCTCGATGTGGCTGACCTGCGACCCCGCGCCCAGCTCCAGCATGTCGCCCAACACCAAAACAGCAGGCGCATCGGCGGGAACCACCTCGGCGAACCAGTCCAATGCCGCCTTCATGCTGTCCGGATTGGCGTTGAATGCGTCATTGACCCAGTGCACACCAGCGACCTCCGTGATTTCCAGACGCTGGCCAGGCAACTGGCAGACTGTAAGTCCGCTTGCCACCTCATCCGGCGTGCATCCCAGGGCAGTGGCCGCCGCAGCGGCGCATGCGGCATTGGCCGCCATGTGGACACCGCCGAGATTCCAGGCGACCTCGCGGCTCTCGCCGCTATCTCGCCACTCCAACCTCAGATGGAACTTGCCATCCTGATAGCCGAGATACTGGTAGCTTACCGCCGCCTGGACGCTTTCCCCGAAGGTCATCTGTTTCCGCGCCCCCGCCTTCTCCCGAAGCGTCTGCACGCCGACTGCCTCCAGTGGATAGACCGCAATGCCTTCCGGCAATGTCCCCGCCAGCAGGTCGCCTTTTTCACGGGCGACGCCCTCCAGGTCATGGAAGAACTCCAGGTGCGCATGGCCGATGTTGCAGACCACGCCGACATCCGGGGGCGCCAATGAGACCAGATTGGCGATTTCCCCGGGGTGGTTGGTGCCCATCTCAATCACCGCCACGCGCGTCGCGTCATCGATGCGCAGGAGATTCCGCGGCACGCCGAAGTGGTTGTTCGTGCTGCCGATGGTCTTGAGCACACCGCCCGGCCAATGCTGTTCCAGAATCGCCGCGCACATCTCCTTCGTGCTGGTCTTGCCACAGCTGCCGGTGATCGCCAGCACCTTGACCGACGGGAACTGTCGGCGATGCCACAAAGCCAACTGCTGGTAGGCGGCCAGCGAGGACGCGCATTGCAGACACGGCACCCCGCGCCCATGCAACTCCGTCAGGAACTCGTCGGAGGGGCGGTCCTCCACCAGCACCGCCGAGGCCCCCGCCGCCACCGCATTCGCGAGGTACTTGTGGCCGTCGGTCAACTCGCCCTTGATGGCCAGAAAAAGCATCCCGTCCGACAACTTCCGGCTGTCATCCGACCAGGATCCAACTCCTTTGTGTTGCGAGACTTCTGGCGGAACCAACCAGGTTCCGCCGGTGACTTGAGCCAATTCGCTGAAAGAAAGCATGATTGAGAAAAACTAGTTATTCTAGCCCTTACAAATCGGTCGGCACCTGATCCACGGGAACATCCAGAGCACCGGGCGGCAGTCCGAGAGAGTCGTCCTCCAGGGCGTCGTCCTCGAAGGGCGTCTCGGGAACCTGTGGGGTGTTCGGCGCCACCGCGCGACGCGTCTCCGCGAGCTTCGCGCGGATGTCGGCGACGATGCGGTCCTGGAGTTCCGGATTGCCCTTGATGGCGGCCTTGGTCTGCTCCGCGCCTTGTCCGATCTGGGTGTCGCCATAGGCGAACCAGGAGCCGCGCTTCTCGATGATCTTCATGTCCAGCGCGACGGCGAGGATGGAACCCGCCTTGGAGATGCCCTCGTTGAACATGATGTCGAACTCGCACTCCTGGAAAGGTGCCGCGAGCTTGTTCTTGGCGATCTTGGTCTTGACCTTGTTGCCCAGAGTGCGCCCGTCCGGCGACTTGATGACGCCGGTGCGGCGGATCTCGATGCGCATGGAGGAGTAGAACTTCAGCGCACGGCCGCCCGTGGTGGTCTCGGGGTTGCCAAACATCACGCCAATCTTCTCGCGGATCTGGTTGGTGAAGATGAGGCAGGTGTTGGTCTTGCCGACAATCGCGGTGAGCTTGCGCAGGGCCTGACTCATCAGGCGGGCCTGGAGTCCGACGTGCTGGTCGCCCATGTCGCCCTCGATTTCCGCCTTCGGCACCAGCGCCGCCACGGAGTCGATGACCATCACGTCAATCGCGTTGGAGCGCACCAGCGTCTCCGCGATGTTCAGCGCGTCCTCGCCGCAGTCCGGCTGGGAGACCAGCAGGTTGTCGGTGTCCACGCCGATGATTTTGGCGTAGTTGGGGTCGAGGGCGTGTTCGGTGTCGATGAACGCGCAGGTTCCGCCGGCCTTCTGGGCATTGGCGATCACATGCAGACAGAGGGTGGTCTTGCCGGAGGACTCCGGGCCATAGATTTCGATGATGCGCCCGCGCGGGACGCCGCCGATGCCGGTCGCAATGTCCAGCGCCATGGAGCCGGTGCTGATGGCGGCGATGTCGAGGTGGTTCTGGTCCCCCAGACGCATCACGGTGCCCTTGCCGAACTCCTTCTCGATCTGCCCCAGGGCGAGCTTCAGGTTGCGGTTCTGGATTTCATTGTTCGATACGACCGGCTCCGGCGATTTCACGGCGGCTTTGGCGGCAGGACGTGCCATGGACTTCTTCTCCTTGGAAAGTTAAGATTGTTGATGGATTTCAGATTTTATGCAAATGAAAAATAGCCTGTTTGCGAATAAAGATACACCCTCTTACACGGATTGCAAGTAGAAAACACAAATTTTTCCAAAAATCACCAAAATGCTTAAAAAATTTTGTCAAACCAAAACGCCATCGTCCCTCAATGAAGCAGTTCGCGCAGCATTTGAATGGCCTGAGCCGTCGCGGCCTGACGGACCTCCTCCCGCGTGCCCGGGAAATGGCATGTCTTCACGAGCGCCCGCTCTCCCGCTCTCACGGCAATGCACACGGTTCCCACGGGCTTTCCGGGCTCGGCCCCCGTCGGTCCCGCGATGCCCGTGGTCGCCATGCCCGCCTGCACGCCCTGACCGGTCACCACGCCATCCACCATCGCGCGGGCGGTCTCCTCGGAGACCACGCCGAACTGCTCAATGATGCTTGACGGCACGCCCAGCAGCCGTTCCTTCCAGGGGATGGTGTAGCTGACGACTCCTCCGGCAAACCACTGAGAGGAACCCGGCACCGCCGTCAACGTCTCGGCGATCATCCCCCCAGTGCAGGATTCGGCGGTGGCCAGCCACCAGCCGCGTTTCAGCAGCGTTTCGGCAATTGCCTGGATAAGATTGGTGAGACGCTCCCGGCTCATGAGGTCAGAATGACGGTCGCAGTGGCGTAGTGCTTTTCGTGGGAGATGGAGACCAGGATGCGCCGGACGCCCTTCGCGTCGGCGGTGCGCTTCGCATTGCCCTCCAGGGCGAGGACAGGCGCACCCGCGTCATCATTGAGCACGGTGATTTCCTGCAGACGGCAGGCCGCGCCGATGCCGGTGCCCAGCGCCTTGGCCAAGGCCTCCTTGGCCGCCCATCGCCCGCCCAGGAAAGCAATGCGCACCGGCCCCTCCGGCGGCAGCGCGGCCAACTCCGCAGGGGAGTAGGTATGGCGCAGGAAGGCCTCGCCAGAACGCTCGACCGACTGCGCCAGACGCGCCAGCTCCACCAAATCCGTTCCCAGACCGATGATGCCCTTCGGCGTCACTTCTGCTCGTGGTTCTGAACCCATTGCTTTGCCTTTTTCTGATACTCCAGGCGCTTGGCGTCATTCGTCATCGTCTTCAAGTAGAGATGGAACAGCTCGAAGATGACCTGCCGGAAGATGTCGAGGTTCGCCATGCGCTCCTCGAAGACCTCCTCGGGATCCAGCGCCTCGCCCTCCGGCAACTTGAGTCCCCGGAAGATGAACTGGCTGGCATCCAGCGTGCACGACCACTCCTCGCCCTTTTCACGCGCCAGGATGAGTTTCGCGGAGCGCAGCTTCTTGCCCACCAGCATGGCCGAACGCGCCTCGGCGGAGATGGTCGGCATGCCCTTGCGGAGGCTGCTCTCGAAGGCCCCGCTCCCCTCGGCCACGAAGGTCAGCGGACCATCCACCATCAGGCTGAAATCGCCCAGCTTCGTGGACGGCAACACGCCATTGCGCTCCTCCTCGAATTGCCAGAGCCACGTCAGGAAATTCTCGCCGAGCAGCCCGGTCGCGCCATTCACGTCGTCGATTTCCGGCGAGATGTTGACGGCCGGCACATCCATGGGGTCAACCTGGTACTGCGAAACCGCCAGATTGTCCGGCGTCATCGGCAGGGGATTGAAGCCCATCGCCTTGCCGAAATACCCGGAGAAGAGGTCGAACTGCTTGTCGCTGGTGGCCGTGACATAAAGCACATTGGCGACGGGGTCGATCGCGCAGTAGCTTCCCGTGAAGGTCGGCGGCATCTGCGGGGCCAGACGCGCCTTGACCTCGTCCTTGATCTCCTTGCGGATCTTGCGGTTGAGGTGGTCGGTGTCGTCCGCCTTCATCCGAGACAATTCCGCCAGACGGCACTCCGCATTCAGCAGCGCGGCGGGAATCTTCCGCTCCGCCTGGCGAAGGCAGACATGGTAGTAGGAGCCGATTTTCGAGGTCTCCTCGTTGATCTCGTTCTCCAGCAGAAAACGCCCGGAAACCCACCCCCAGCTCGGCTCGTCTTTCACCCGATCCAGCGAGCAGGCGTGGTCCGCGTTAAAGCGCTCCAGCGCGTCTTTCGGCAACGCCTCGGGGAGAGTACAAATGCGAAAAGTGATGGTTCCGTGGTCAAATCCCATAATATTGTAGTTTAAAGGTTAAGGGTTAAAGGTTAAAGTTGTGCGGGACGTCAGACGACGGACGACGGACGTCAGGGCGGGACGTCAGACGACGGACGACGGACGTCAGGGCGGGACGTCAGACGACGGACGACGGACGTCAGTCTCTCAGCGTTCCTGCCGCCGCGAAGGCGACCGTCTCCTCCACTCGCCCGGCGACTTGGAAGCCATCCCCGTCTCGCAAACAGGTGACTTGCAGTTGGCTCCCCGGCGGGACGCTCTTCTGGTAGTTCACCTGGAGTTCTCTCGGATAACAGCCTTCTCCCAAGACATCCTGGATGACTCCGGCGTATTCCGCGTTGTTGAGATGGCCGTTGAGGTCAATCTGCGTCTCGCGGACAGAGAACTCGAAAGACTCTCCCTCGGCTGGCGATGGCAATTTTCCCAACTCCTCAAAATGCACCGGCAGACCGGAGTTGTCCGGCATCAAGTCGCCGATTTCCTTGACGGCGTTCAAAATCCGGAGATTCTCCGTGTCCAGGAAGAGCCAGAAACTGGTGGCCTCGGCGAGCAACGCGCTGTCCTGACTGTAGAGTTCGAATTCGCGTCGGGCGAAGAGGTGGTCGAAGCCCGAGGGCCAGGTCTTCAACGTGACCTCATCGCCGATGGATGGGTACGCATGAAACCGCACGCGGATGCGCGAAAGCACCCAGGCCTGTTTCCGCTTCAGCAGGGCCTCCAGTCCGCAGCCCAGCGCGGTGGCGTGGCTCCCCGCGACCTCCTGCGCATAGTCGAAGAAAGTCCGCAACTTCAGACGGCCATGACGGTCGCCCTCGCTGTAGCGAATTCGAAAGCTCTCTTGGAAGGTATTCATCTGACAAGGGAAAGGCCCGGTCCCACGCAAGGGCCGAGCCTTTTAACTGCCCATGGGGCTCACGCTACTTCGTGAGGATCTGGCCGTTGTCCTCGTTGGACTGGTCTTTCTTCGCGGCATCCTCCTTCAAGGCGGCGAAGAGGCGCTTGAGGTCACGGGTGCAGCCCCAGGTGAACCAGACGGTGGTAATCACCGCGACCAGCAGGTCCTTCGGCAACGAGAAATACAGCCAGAACTTGAACCAGGTCAATTCGTTCCAGCGCCAGGCCTCCGGCAGATTCCAGACCGCCTGCACGATGAAGAGGATGAAGTGGGCAACCGTCCAAATCAGCACACTCCAGGCCAGGATGCGGTCGCCTTTGGAATATTCGGGGGTGATGCCCAGGATGGAACGCCAGTTGAAGCGCTTCTTCTCGGCCGAGGCCAGCACCTTCTGGTCGGCAGTGTCGGAGACGAAGTGCTCGAGGTTGTATTTCCCGCGGTGCAGCAGCTCGTCCAGATTGCACTCTTTCTTGCAGGTCCTCAGCGAGACCAGGATGTACCCCAGCATGGCGGAGAGCATGCCGATGAAATAGACCTCCTGGCTGGTGATCGGGAAGGACTTGGCCATGGCCTCGGGCGAGGTCTCCCATTGCACGATGACCAGCGAGTTGCCCAGCTTCTCCAGGAAGAGCCGGAAGCTCTCCAGACCTTGGGGATGCGACGTAGCCAGCCACGGGTAGATGCGGGTGGCCCAGGTCTGGTTCAGCACAAAGCCCAGCACCGCGAAGAAAAGTCCGATGGCCATGGCGGTGTAGGCGCCCTGCGTGGTGCCCTTCTTCCAGTAGAGCCCGCCGATGATGCAGGCGCCCGCGCCGCCCAGGAAGATGGTTCCGGTCATCGCGAAGAACTGCAGGATGAAGTCGCCCTGCTGGAAGTAGTAGCTGAAGAACCACGCGAAGACCGCGATGCCGGCGATGGCCCAGCGCAGCAGGTTCATCTGAGTGCGCGCCTGGATGGGCTTGTTGCGGATGGGCAGCACCACGTCCTGGATGAAGATGGTTCCCCAGCTGTGCAGGTAGGTGGTGTCGGTGGAGACCATCAGGAAAATCATCAGCGCGCAGAAGATGCCGGTCACCCCGATCGGCAGGATATGGCGCAGCGCGATGGGCACCAGCATCTGGGTGCGGATGGTGTCGGCCGTCTTCGTCGCGGTGGTATAACGGATATTGGCCTCCTGGTAGAGTTCATTGACGACCTTGCTGGCAGCCTTTTGCGGCGGGGTGACCGCCTCGAACTCGGCCAGACGCTCCTTGAGTTCGCCTAGCCCCATCTCCTGCTCATGCAGCTCCGCCAGATGGAAATCCTCCGCCGTCCGGGCATCCAGTTCGGCGTTCACGGCCTCGCCATGGCCGGCCCAATTCGTGCTGTGCATGTAGGTATATGCGCCTAGCACCAGCAGCATCAAAGCGATGTTCAGGAAGCCCGCGCGCCATTGTCCCAGCACGCCCGCCATCTTCTGCTCGTGCGGCGAGGCGGCCGAAACCTGGTACGCCTGGCTGCCCAG
>JAFYIW010000187.1 GCA_017538465.1 Victivallales bacterium | reverse complement strand
TTCAGTAATGGCTTGGAGAGGACAGTTGGAGGCTTATAACGGTTTATTATCTTTTTTACTTGTATGCCGGGAAATGCGCCAGGTAACAATGAGCAGGATGGCTATGGCTATGCCGATGAGGGCAAGAAGCCAGGGGGTGGCATCCATTACGGTATCCGTTCTGTCATCGGTGCCAAACCAGAAGCACGTCCCACTCCGGCACGCTGTCCGCAGCGCGGACAGAAGTTATCGGCAACCTCGGCTCCGCAGTTAGCACAACGCAGGACGGTCCCCGGATGCTTATTGACATACCGGGGCCCTTCCTGCTGCCAACGGTGGAATCGGTGGAAATAAGTTTTTAGCTGTTCTATTTTCACTTATATACAACCTCACCGTCCACGATAGTCGCGATGCAACTCGCCTTCTCAATCTCTGCAAAATCGTCGTGCATGAAGTCACGATCCAAGACAGCGAAATTGGCAATCTTGCCCAAGCTGATGGTGCCCATCTTGTCCTCTGCGTGCCACATATAGGCCACATTGCTCGTAATGGTCTTCAGCGCCTCATGTCGGCTGATGGCCTGGTCGATATTTCTAATCCAGTCATCAGGGAATGACGGCAGTTTCTTCAAAACGCCCATTAAGAATGCCTGAACTGCACTGAACGCAGGCGACACGGGGTAGTCTGAATGGCTGGCCACCACGCCGCCTCCATCCATGATGGATTTGACTGGATAGGCATTCTTGGATTTCTCTTCGCCCACGTAGGCAACCTCCTGTGGATAACCGGCAGGATGCTTGATGGTCCACATGATGCCGCAAACGGCCATGATATTATACTCGCCGATTCTCTTCACGTCTTCCGGCGTGACTTCCTGCAAGTGTGCAAGGGCATTTCGCATGTCGAAATTACCCACTTCGGTCTGTGCCTGGGCAAAAGCGTCAATCCAGGCCTGGGTGGCGCCGTCGCCAATGGAATGGACGTGAACATTCAGGTCATGCGCGGCCGCAGCCTTGACGACCCTTACCATCTTGTCATGGTCATCAAATCTTCTTACGCCCTTATATCCGGGTTTGTCTACATAATCATCCAGCATCCACGCGGTGTGACCCTCCACAACGCCGTCGGCAAAGATCTTGGCGCCGATCACCTTCACGTGCTTGCCGTTATATTCCTTTGCCTCCTCCGCAATTCTAGCCATATCCTCTTCAGGGGTATCGGTATTGTCATTGACGAAACTGCCGCAGAAGGAATACATCTTCAGCTTGCCTTCATCGTCCAGTTCCTTGTAGGCCTGGGGGTCAACAGAGGTCAGAAGCTGGTACCCGGCGTCATATACACCTGTATATCCGTTTGAAAACGCATATTGCTGGAAGCCCAGCAGCTCTGCCTTCGCTTGTTCAAGACCCGGCTGGACCCTCTTGACCAAGTCGATGGCGGGCTTTTCGGCCAACATACCATTCGGCTTGCCATTCTCATCCACATGGATACATTCCGTTCCCCACTGCTTCACGGCGTCTTCATTGATGTCGAAGGCCTCCATCGCCTTGGTGTTGACCCACATCATGTGACCGCTGCCGCTTTGACTGATCATGGGTTTGTCCGGACAAATCTCATCCAATTGCTTGGCATTCAGCTGATACAGCAAATCATCGGCCCAGCCCGAACCCACGTAGTGCGGTTTGTCGGGGTTCTCCTGAACATACTTTTTCAGAATGGCCAAGTAATCCTCCGGCGTCTTGCCTTCTGAGAGCTTCGCCCTGCCGAACATCATGTTGGCGGCAAGCCCGGGATGGCAATGCGCTTCCAGGAATCCGGGATAAATGGAATTCTTTCCATAATCCAGGATCTTGGTATTTTCCCCTTGAAGTTTCATGGCGGCTTTCTTGCTGCCTACATAGATAATTTTTCCATCAGCCACTGCGATAGCTTCCGCGTATGGCTTGAACTCATCCATTGTGATAATATTTCCAAAAACAATTGTTTCTGCTTTCATGGTTGTTTATTCTTTTTTTATTTTATTGATTTACATTACTTTATTGGTCTACGTTTACCGGCTCGCCATATAAGCAGCAATGCGCTTTGCCACGTTGGCCTTGATGTTGTTGTAGAAGAGTGCGTAGTCTTCGCCGTGGCGGCCGTCAGGGCCGAAGAAATAGGTGGCAACCTTGGTAGCCTCCTCGTCCATTTCCTCACCCTTGGCATGGGTCACCACCACGCCACGGTCGGGGAACACCTGCGCGTCTGCGCCCCTGTCTTGAATAACCAACTCGCCTTTCTCGTTCGGCCAGAGCGACCCTAAGTTCTCGCTCGCCGGTGCGTAAGTGTCATCGAGCTTCCAGTTAAGCGGGTTGATGCTCATGGAACCCGGCTGTAGCACGCAAGTATCGGCATTCACTTCCCTATTCTTGGGTCCTTCGGTGTTCCAAGTGATGATAACACCTGTGTCGCACTCGCCGGTGGCGAACTTCATGTGCGGGTAGGCCTTGAACTCGTCTTTGGTGAAAGCATAGCCAATGGGATAGGCGGCCACCATGCGCTTGTAGTAGTCGGGATGCTCCACGAAGTATTTCTTCAGCACCATCTTGACGATGGCTGAACCCTGGCTATGGCCAGCGATGATGAACGGGCGGCCGTTGTTGTAGTGCTCGAAGTAGTAGTCCAGCGCATCAACGATGTCGTCATAGGGCGTACCGTTAAGGGCAGCGTCGAAAATGCCGTCCCTCTTCCAGACCACACCGGCGTAGCGCAGACCCACCTGGCGATAGTAAGGCATGAACACGTTGGTGGATTCGGCGTAGGCACTTGCGTGCAGGGCATATTCGCCAGCAGCACCTTCCAGCATCTCAACATTGTCGAGGGTCGCGTAATCAGGAGAGCCCTCAGTCATGCTCCCCATAATGTATTCGGTGGCGTACACGTAAAACGTGTCAACGTCCTTGGTAATCTCTGGAATCTGGTACCAGTTTTCCTTCTTGGAATAGTCGATTGTTTTCATCTTTTCTCTTCTTTTTATTTCACTTTCTTACCGCCAAAATACACCTCGGCGGGCTTGTTGTAGCTGAAGCCCTCTTTCTCCGCCGTGAGAAGGTCCTTGTCGAACACCAGGAAGTCAGCGTCCTTGCCGGCCTCGATGGAGCCTTTCTTCGCCTCGATGCCTAACTGCTTGGCGCCGTTGATGGTAAAGCCAATCAGCATCTCTTCAATGTTCATTCTCTCGTCAAAAGGAGGAAATACCTCATTGAATCTGGAAAATTCGTAATTCCTGGTCTTTTCGGTGATCAAACGCGTCATTCCGACTTCCATGCCCAGATACGGGTTCCAGGTTGTAAAGTCCATGAAGACGATGTTGTCGCTTGAGAATGCCACCGTGGCACCACTGTCCCAAACCGTCTTGCAGCGGAACTGCTTCTTGGAGCGTTCCTCACCGAGCCATGTGGCACTGAATCTGGTGTCTCCGGCGTGCCAGTGCGGTGTGTAATTCGCGAACACGCCCAACTTGGCAAAGCGCTCCAGATCGTCGTCGCACTGAACTTCCAGATGGGCGCAGGTGACTCTTACATGCAAGTTGTCTCCCATCTCCTTTTTGGCCATCTCCACGCCGTCCAGCACGGTGCGTGAGGCGCGCTCTCCAACGGTGTGAAGGTGAAGATCCAGATTCGCCTCATTCAGATCCTTCAAGACTCTGGCAATTCCCTCTGCGGTGAAAGCGGTAGAGCCCGTGGTGTGAACATCCACATAGGGAGTGACCATGGCAGCGGTGTGGATCTTCTGGGTGCCGTCCATGAAAACCTTCATGGTGTGGACCTTCACGTGCTCCGTGTTATACTCACGCTGGAAGCGCTTGAGCTCTTTCAGCCCTTCCTCTGCAACCCGCTCTGAGTCGATCACAAGGCAGCCGTCGACATAAATGGGCAGTTTTCCCTGCTTGTCTAATTCGCACAGGCGCTTATAGACCTTCTCATGGAACTTCCAATCCCCTGGAAGACCGGCATCAAATACGGCGGAAACGCCGAATTCAACGGAGAAATCGATCCAACGCTGGAGCGCCGCGTCAACCTGTTCGTCGGTGAGATCCATTCCACAGTCCAGAATGACCTTAACTTCCGTTGCGCCTTCATACATATTGCCGGTCACATGACCGTCCTTACGCACATAAAAGGCAAGTCCCGGGATGGGATCCGGCGTATCGTCCGTAATGCCATGCAGCTTCAGGATCTTGGAGTTCACCCAGATGCTGTGTCCTTCACCTTCCTGAATCTGTAGTTCGGCGTCGGGGCAGATGGCGTCAAGCTCCTCCTTTACGATGTCCTCACCCTTAAGGAACTTTTTCTCCAAGAGGAATCTGTAACGCTTCTCGCCGGGATGCTCTTTGACATATTTCGCCATAACCTCCAAGGCTTCCTTTTTGCCGTTGGGCTCAATACGTTCTCCCATAGGGGCGTACTCAAAGCCCACGGGGATGGTGACATGCACGTGGCTGTCGATGATGCCGGGCATGATGAACTTGCCCCCAAGGTCGGTGACCTTACCTTCGTAATTGGCGAGGCCGGCTTCGTTGCCTACATAGACGAATTTGCCGTCCTTCACCACGAGGGCGGTCGCCATGGGGTTGTTCTTGTCAGAGGTGAAAATCTTTGCGTTTTTGATGATTTGGTCTGCTTTCATGTTGTTTTTCCTTTCTGTTTTTTGTTCTACTTTTTTTTATTTGTAAGTGATTGTTTGATAAGTAACTATTTAAATTAATTACTGTTTTAGTATT